>JASSUF010000021.1:0-20754 GCA_031963365.1 Mycoavidus cysteinexigens | reverse complement strand
TTACTCGCTATTCCTACGATTCCTTATGCTATGGCATCGGTCTCGGCCTCCGTGACCACCGATATAAACCTGCTAGTGCTATGGGCAATAAGCGAAATGGCAGTGGGCCTCTATATAGGCTTTTTAGCGGCTATTCCTTTTTGGGCCATTGATGTTTCGGGTGCTTTGGTAGATATGGTGCGAGGAGCAGGCCTTGCGGAAGTTTTAAATCCCACATCAGGCGAAGAGGCTTCTTTATTTTCCTTGCTGTTTATGCAGCTGCTCGCAGCGATGTTTTTTGCGACCGGAGGATTCAACTTATTGCTAGAAGCCTTATATAACTCGTATTCGCTGCTTCCCATTGGAAAATCGCTCTCTTTTGATAGCGACACGGCCGCGTTTTTGGTGCAGCAATCGCACTTGGTTTTGGAGTTAGGTATTCGGTTTGCACTGCCAGCTATTGCCGTCATGGTTATGGTCGATGTGACACTGGGCTTAATTAACCGAGCCAGTGAGCAAATCGATGTATTTTTTCTGGCCATGCCTATTAAATCTCTCGGGGCATGTTTAGTTCTAGCGCTAGGTTTGCCACTGGCTTTAACTATGCTAACCGATCGCTTCCGATTTATCGGCCCGCTGGTGGAGCGTTTATTGCATGGCTGAGAAGACCGAAGAGCCGACCCAGAAAAAGCTACAGGATGCACGGGAAGAAGGGCAAGTTGTTAAGAGCGAGTTGATCATAAAGGGCGCCCAGCTCATGACCATAACGCTTTGGCTATGGATGCAAGGTCCCAAACTGGTAATCGCGCTGCAAGATACCTTTGGGCGAACCATAGATTATGTATTGCTACCACTTAATCAGGCTCTATGGCGCGTGCTTACGCAGTGTATAGAGGTGCTGCTGCATTTCGTTGGATCACTGATTACGGTAGTATTTTTTACCACAGTGCTGTCGGGCGTATTGCAAACAGGGTTTTTATTTGCGCTTAAGAAATTGATCCCGAAAATGGATGCGCTCAATCCTATAAACAATATTAAAAATATTTTTTCAGTTAAAAAAATCTACGGCCTCTTTCGCACCTTGCTGATGATTTGTTTATTGGCACTCGTGTTTTTTCACATTTTTCGCACCTATAGCCGCTCTTTCCTCTATTTACCAGCCTGCGGCGTAGATTGTGCTTTACCGCTTATTGGCCGTCTCGCAGCTTGGCTCTTTGTGTGCCTGATTGCGTTTTATATTGTTTTTGCAGGCATCGATTATTTTTTCGAGCGTTATCAGCTTAGAAAACAATTACGCATGTCTAAACATGATGTCCGCCAAGAATATAAAGACATCGAAAGTAACCCGGAAATGAAAGGGCGTATTCGAGGTTTGCATAATGAAATGCAACAAGAAGATACTGCTTCTCGAGTACAACAATCCAATGCAGTGGTACGTAACCCTACCCATCTGGCCGTTTGTCTATACTATGAGCCGGAAGAAACGCCACTGCCTATGGTGATTGAAAAAGGCGCGGGCCTTATGGCTGAAAAAATTATTCAGTTGGCAGAACGCTTTAAAATTCCCATCCTTGAAAATGTCCCTCTCGCACGGCGTTTGATGGCCGATACCAAAATTGGGGACTATATTCCCGAAGCGCTATTTGAACCGGTGGCCGAAGTGCTGCGTATCGCAATGTTAGAGCGTGAAGAAACGCTTGAAGCAGAGGTAGAAGACATAGAGGAGGTGGATAGTGCAGATGAAACATTGCCAGAAAAGGAAGAAGACATTCAAGCGTCTGAGGACCATCCACATATAGATGCAGATGCACAAAGCACGGACTCCAAAGAAAAAGAAAGCGGAGCTAACGCAGACCATAAAGGTTCTGCACCAGATGACTTAGCGAAATATCGTCATTTTTCAGATCGGGTATAGAGGATACGAAAATGAATGTACTTGAACTGTTTGCTTTGGGCGCCATTTGGGGTGCTTCTTTTTTATTTATGCGTATAGGTGCTCCAGAGTTTGGGCCCATCCCACTTATTGCTGTGCGTGTAGCAATAGGTGCATTGATCCTACTGCCCGTACTTCGGCAAGCGGGTGCATTGAAACAAATCCGGCAATATGCCTGGCCGCTATGTGTCGTAGGAGTAGCTAATTCCGCTATCCCATTTTCGCTTTTTGCGTTTTCCACTCTCTCCATGGGCGCAGGGTTTAGTTCCATTTTGAATGCTACCACCCCTCTATGGGGTGCCTTGATAGGCTATACATGGAAAAGTATCCCGTTAACGCGCGCGCAGGCTTGGGGCTTGCTTTTAGGGATAATAGGGGTAGTGCTTTTAGTATGGGGCAAACTGGCAGTGAGTACGCAGAATATGTGGCCTGCTATTATTGCCTCACTATGCGCAGCTGCACTGTATGGTTTTGCAGCTAACTATTTAAAGCATTACATAGTCGGAGTGCCTTCCCGGGTAGTGGCATTTGGGAGCCAATTCTTTGCTGCGCTGGTTTTACTGCCCTTTGCCCTCTTCTTATGGCCCACAGAGCCAATTTCTTATAAAGCATGGCTATCGGTGCTAACTTTAGGGGTTTTATGCACGGGAATAGCCTATATTTTCTATTTCCGCCTGGTTGGGCGCGCTGGCCCGGCTTATGCCATGTCGGTTACTTTCCTCGTTCCCGTTTTCGGCACCCTATGGAGCGCCTGCTTTTTGGGAGAACAGGTGACTTTATCGATGTTTTTCGATAGTTTGGTCATTTTTGCAGGCATAGCGTTGACTTCAGGCAAGCTGAAATTCGCCCTATCTCGGGCAAAAGCGCGTTTGTAAAGCATGAGTTTGCGCGTTGGGAAGGGGATTTATTTTTTAAGAATAGGTATTTCGCCTTATCCACGCGCCCTGCTTTTTTAGGAAGAATCAGACTCCTTTCAACCCCAATACATTGGGTGTTTACAGCAGGGAGTTTGAATCATGGGGTCGGAAACAACAGGAGTACCCCCTTTTCCCCCACATTGCCATCCTTTAGCTCACTCTGAGTACAGTGCATCTACCACGCGTTCCCCCTCTCTTATAGATTCTGATGTAACGCACTTCCCCCATTTTTATACTGAACAAGCGCTAGTGCAGCAGTTTGAGAGGCTCAATGAAGCGCTCTCGCATTTAAATTCAGTAGCCTCTTTTCAGCTTATGCATCAGATGCTCCAATCTGAGGGCGTTAGAAGGCTATTAGTGCAATTTGGGAAAGTAGCAGGAATTGCTTCTTTAGAAAATTTAGGTTTGCAGGACTCTGCGCAGGCGGTTGAGCAGGGCTTCTTGCTATCGGAAGAAGCCCATGCTCTGGATACAGAAGAGACCTTAGCAAAATTTGGAACGATCTTTAGCGAAATAGCAGAAGTACTTTCAGAGCTAAATAAAAAAGTTCCTTGCAAATGGTTTTTTAGCAAAGAGATGACAGCCATTCAGGCTAAAGCTAATGAGCTTGGCAAAATGTTCTGCGAGACATTCGTGCTCGCTAAGGTGCCAGGTCCAAGCTCTTTTGTAGCGGCTGGGCTAGAAGATTGGTCTAACGAATGGTCTAGATTGACCGAAGAAGAGAAAAAACAGTTTGTGTATAGACTGGAGAGCGTGGATCCTATGCTGGAAGCGGATATCCCTGCTCCCAAGCAAAGCCTTTTGGATTCAACCCAGTTTCTCCACGCCGTATTATCTGCTGTTGCGCAAGAAGAGGCGGTTGTCCCATCCGAATCCACACC
This sequence comes from Mycoavidus cysteinexigens, assembly GCA_031963365.1. Classification (GTDB taxonomy): domain Bacteria; phylum Pseudomonadota; class Gammaproteobacteria; order Burkholderiales; family Burkholderiaceae; genus JASSUD01. Next base: position 17,044 of record JASSUF010000021.1, on the reverse strand, counting down.
GCTTATTAGCGATCAGAATATATCGACAGAAACCCCCTTCGAGATATTGATAGGAAAGGTTAAAAATTTTAGTGAAACTTTCCCCGTCTTTATACGTTCGCTTAAATCTATAGATTCTTTATTTGTAGTACTGCTTCCAACCATTGGTCTATGTGCTTGGCAAGGTTCTATTTTATATGCATCAGTAGTTGCTGCTGTCATTGTCCTTGCGAGAATAAGTATTTGGTTTCATACCCATCACTATGGGCCTAGATTGCAAGAAACCTCAGACAAGCTCGATGCAATGAGCAAGTCCTTGAATGAATTTTTGGAGATGGCTGTGTCAGGTGTAAATAGAGTAGGTAATAATGTAGAGGTCGCCAGGTTAAATGCGCAGCTGAGCGCTCAAAATAAAAAGTTAGACGATCTCTTCAATATGGTCAAAGCCATGCAAGAGACGCAGGTTGATGTAGTGAGAAGATTAAGTGTGAATCCTCAAAATAATCCAACTATTTCTTTTGTAGAAGCGGCTGCTAATCAGTCAAATCAACCAAATGAAAAAGCGCAAGATGCGTCGGGTAAGCAAAGCGATATGGCCTGATAAACCTGTGGTTGATGGAGAAACCAACCCCTAGCCACAGGTTTTTTCTTAGAGCGTGTCCTAGGGGGTCGGGGATTGGAGCGGTTCCTTGGATTTACTCCAAGGCGCTACTTTTGTTAAAAGCAGCATGCCCGGCACGGCGATGGCTGCACATATACAGAAAAAATATAGCCATCCCGTGTACGCCACAATATAGCCCGTTAAGGAGTTTGCCACGGTGCGTGGTACCGCTGCTAAACTGGTGAACAAAGCAAATTGTGTGGCGGTATAGCGACGGTCTGTAACGGTGGCTAAATAGGCGGTAAATGCAGCCATTCCTAAACCTACACTGAAGGTCTCTACGCTCATCACAACAGCTAAGCCTACTAGATGGGCTCCTTGTGTTGCTAGCCATACAAATCCAAAAATAGCCAACCACTGCGCCAGGCCAAAAATCCATAGGCCGCGTACGATTCCAATGCGCAGTAGCAGGATGCCGCCTGTGAGCCCTCCTAGTAAACTGGCCCAAAATCCTCCGAGCTTGGCTACGGTTCCAATTTCCGTTTTACTAAACCCTATATCCAGGAAAAAAGGCGTTGCCAGCGAGGTCGCCATACTGTCGCCCAGTCGATATAAAAAGATAAAGGCTAAAATCCAGCACGCATTCCTCCATCCCCCGCGTGATATGAATTCACGAAAAGGCAATACAACGGCGTCGCGCAAAGTTTTAGGGGGAGAGCCTTCTACGACAGGTTCGGGACTGAGTAGCGTACACAGCAAACCCGGCAGCATAAATACTGCGGTTATTGCAAATACCATAGACCATGGCAAATGGTCTGCCAGAATAAAAGATAAAGAGCCTGGCACAAGCGTTGCTGCTTTATACGCATTGACATAGATAGCTGCGCCTAAGCCTTGCTCTTCTTCACCTAGCTGCTCTCTGCGCCAAGCGTCGAGCACGATATCTTGACTTGCGCTGCTAAATGCTAGACCCAGGGCCACGGTTACCACCGCCCACATGGCATAACTTGGAGACACTTGGCCAAGCGCTGCGATGCCAATCATGACTGCAATTTGTGTAACTAATGCCCACCCTCGCCGGCGCCCCGGGACCCACTTTACAAAACGTAAAGTAAAACGGTCCATCAGCGGTGCCCACAGAAACTTCCAGGTATACGGAAATTGAATCAGTGCAAACAGCCCGATGGTTTTAATATCCACCCCTTCCGAGCTCAGCCAAGCCTGTACTAAGTTGACGAGCACAAATAAAGGCAGGCCGGAGCTAAAACCTAATAAAATGCAGCGCAAAAAGCGGGCATTAAGATACGCACGGTATCGATGGGAAACCGTCATTAAATAGCCAAACAAGAAAGATGAACGGTAGGTTGGTGGTGACGAAGGAACCCCAACACGCACACCACCGCCTCCCTGAAAACCTGCTTACAAATCGCCTAAGGCAAAGATTAAACGTCAATAGCATGCAATGTTGGGATTCCATGCCTCACCTCAAATGAACGGTAGGTTGGGGTGACAAAGGAACCCCAACATGCACACCGCCGCCTCCCTGAAAATCTGCTTACAAATCACCTAAAGCAAAGATTAGACGTCAATGGCACGCATGTTGGGGTTCGTGCCTCACCACCCAACCTACAAGCCGGTGACACCATAATAGGCGCCACTTTAAAGCGGTACTTGCTGTACTCTTAAAGTTACTTCGGGCGGACTTGCTTGCAATCAACTTTTTTCTACATGATAAACCGCGAGACTCGCACGCCAATTCCCACCCCATCGGATAATTTTTCCTTCATGCAGCACTATGCGATCTAGAATTTTGAGTCCGACTTCAGGTGCTAACGCTTCAAAATCATCCACGGTGAGCACGCGTACATTCGGCGTGTTATGCCATTGATACGGCAGAGATTTCGATACAGGCATACGGCCTTTCAAAACGGCCAGGCGATGGGGCCAATATCCAAAATTGGGAAAAGACACAATACCTTTGCGCGCTACGCGCACCATCTCTCGTAAAATGGCCGTGGTGTGATGTATGGTTTGCAGCGTTTGTGACAGGATGGCTAAATCAAAACTCTGATCTTCAAAAAGTCGCAATCCATTTTCCAAATCTTGCTGAACGACCTGCACCCCTTTCTCAATACAGCCCAATACGCCAGCATCTTGTAGCTCAATACCAAACCCTTTTACGCCAAACATTCGGTTTAACCAAGCTAATAGCGTTCCCTCTCCACATCCTAAATCTAGCACGCTAGAGCCTGCCTCTACCCAGCGTGCCATTTCTTTGAAATCAGCACGTGCAGCAAAGCCGTCAATTGAAGTAGAAGGGTGCGTAGGAAGTACGGTTGGGGTATCAGACATGGTCCGTCTCTTGTGCAATTTCTTGAGTAATACGTAAAAAATACGCACGTACTACACTGTGGTAACGGGGGTCAGTCAATAGAAAGGCATCGTGCCCATGAGGTGCATCGATCTCGGCATACGATACCTGCCGCTTATGGTCGAGCAAGGCTTTCACCATTTCGCGGGAGCGGGCGCTTGAGAAGCGCCAGTCTGTGGTAAAAGACACGATTAGATAGCTTGCTTGTGTATGAGCAAGTGCTGCGGTTAGGTCGCCCTCATAGTCACGTGCAGGGTCGAAGTAATCCAGTGCGCGTGTATTGAGTAAATAGGTATTGGCATCAAAGTAATTAGCAAATTTATCAGCCTGATAGCGCAGATAAGACTCTACTTCAAACTCTGCATCGAAGCTAAATCGATACGCCGTGTCTACGCTTGCGCGGCGCGATCTTCCGAATCGGGTTGCTAGATCATCGTTGGACAGATAGGTAATATGTCCGATCATGCGGGCAACCTGTAATCCACAACGCGGTTTCGTCTGATGAGCATAGTAATTGCCACCATGGAAATCAGGGTCTGACAAAATAGCGCTGCGTGCAATTTCATTAAATGCAATATTTTGTGCGCTGAGCTTAGGCGTAGAGGCAATAATTGCAGCATGCCGTACACGCTTGGGATATAACACGCTCCAAGCAAGCGCTTGCATGCCCCCTAAGCTGCCGCCGATAATCGCAGCAAAGCATTCGATCTTAAAGTGATCCGCTACGCGCGCTTGAGCATGCACCCAGTCTTCTACGGTGACAAATGGAAAATCGGCCCCATAAGGTTGCCCTGTTTCTGGATTGATACTCATAGGCCCCGTTGACCCAAAGCAAGATCCAAGATTGTTGATCCCGATCACAAAAAAATGATTGGTATCTACAGGTTTACCTGGGCCTACCATATTGTCCCACCAGCCTATTGCTGTAGGCTCTTGCTCGTAATATCCAGCAACATGGTGAGAAGCGTTAAGTGCATGGCAAACGAGGACGGCATTGGAGCGATCTTTATTGAGCGTGCCATAGGTTTCAATCACCAAATCATAGCCCACTAAAAAGCCCCCACTTTGTAAGGCAAGGGGCTCGCTAAAGTGTAAAGTATGCGGGTGCACGGCCCCGACGGATGCATGTGTCATCGAATATTTGAAAATCCGTTTAAGAACCTGTTTAGAGTCTTCCAAAATGGTTCATATTTGGGGGAGCAGGAGCACAGGGACCGGAACTGTACTTAAGTACAGTGAGGATCCCGAGCACCGCACGACCCCGAAGATGGGCCCTTTTGGGAGACTCTAAATAGGTTCTAAGATAGTTCCTGCATTTTGGTGTAGAACATCGCGATACCTGCGAAACTAGGAAACGCGATGTACGATCTTATATTTAATGGCTGATGTTAAGCAGGTATTCAAGAAGCCAGTGGTGCGCATGTTGGGGTTCGTACCTCACCACCAACCTACCGAGATGCCCATGTAAAAGGGTTCTATCAACCACAAGAAAAGCAAAGAACGGTAGGTTGGTGGTGAGGTACGAACCCCAACATGCATACCACCGTCTTCTTAAATACCTGCGTAACACCAGTTACTGAGTGTATTACCTCACATACATAGCAAACTAAAACTATTTTTATGCATGCTTCTCGGCCACGGCAGCTTTTGCTGGATTTCAACCTTCCATCCCTCGCTACTTTCGACCATTTTATAGTGGGCGATAATGCGGAGCTTTTGGCACACTTACATGCCCTTAGCGCTCCTTGGGACAAGCGATTGCTCGAGCAATCTAAAAAGGAAGAGGCTCCAATAGAGCAGACTACCATGCCAAAAATAGGTAGTCATTCTGAGCAAAGCAGCCTGACTTTTCATGACCGTACAGTATACCTGTGGGGCGATAGGGGCACGGGGCGTTCCCACTTGCTTCAGGCTTTAAGTCAGCATACTGCGCCGCAGACCGTACGTTTTTTGACACCGAAAAACAGCGTAGCCAATTTTAATTTCGATCCAGAGGTCGTGTTGTATGCGTTAGACGACTGCCATCAATTTTCACACGAGCAGCAAATCGCAGCTTTTCATCTATTTAACCAGTTTCAAGCGCAACAAACGCATCAGCCCCACTTAGACGGTGCTTTTATCACAACGGGCGATGCTCCGCCCGCAGCATTACGCGTTCGAGATGATTTGCGCACCCGTTTGGCATGGGGGCGCGTCTTCCAAGTCTTACCGATTTGCGACACAGATAAGATAGCGGCACTAAAACAAGCGGCACAAGCTCGAGGATTCGATCTAGCCGAAGAGGTGTGCACCTATTTATTAGTGCATTTTAGGCGCGATATGCCCAATCTTATGGGGCTTTTCAACGCACTTGAGCGTTTTTCACGCGAAGAAAACCGCATGATCACCCGACCTTTATTGCGCACCTTTTTAGAGCAATCTAAAGACCATTTACCTGTCAGTTCGGATGAAGAGTCATGATATCTGCTGCCACACCAACACCTACCACTTTAGCTTTATTTGATCTAGACCACACCTTGCTGCCCCTCGATAGCGACTATGAATGGGGGCGTTTTATGGTGCGTTTAGGCCTTGTTGATGAGGTGTCTTTTAGTGAAACGAATGAACGTTTCTATAAAGATTATCAAGCAGGCTGCTTGGATATTTATGCCTATTTGCAGTATGCATTAGCTCCGCTTGCACGCCACTCTCGCGAGCAGCTCAATGCATGGCATCAAGAATTTATGCACACCGTAATCCGGCCTGTTATTCAGCCCGTCGCGCGTGAACTTATTGCCCGCCATGAAGCGCAAGGCGCGCTATGCTGCATCGTAACGGCGACTAACCGTTTTGTCACAGGCCCCATTGCTGCTGAGTTTGGTGTGCCTCATCTCATTGCCCCTTTGCCAGCTACGTTGGGCGACGACCCTTTTGCGGCCTATACCGGAGAGGTTCAGGGCATACCCAGCTATCGAGAAGGAAAAATAAGCTGCACTACAGCTTGGCTTAAAGCACTGCAAAAAGACTGGACCAGTTTCACAGAAACATATTTCTATAGCGATTCGCGAAACGATCTGCCTTTGCTAGAACACGTAACACACCCTGTTGCAACCAACCCAGATGCGGTACTCCGCGCGCATGCCCTTGCAAAAAATTGGCCTATCCTAGATTTGTTTTAAATGGAGTAGGTTGGTGGTGAGGTACGAACCCCAACATGCGCACCACCGACTTTTGATTTTCGTTTTTGAAAGTTTATAAGCTGATCATCCAGGACGCCGCGGCCTGCATGTTGGGGTTCCTTCGTCACCACCAACCTACGCCGTTTTCTACCTCTGCTGCTGCTTGTAGCAGTGCGCGTGCTTTGGCTTCCGTCTCCTCCCATTCCGCTTCGGGATTTGAATCTGCCACAATGCCTGCGGCCGCCTGAACGTAAAGATTGCCTTTAAAAATCAGGCCAGTTCGAATGGCAATCGCTAAATCCATTTCCCCTGAAAAAGACAAATACCCTACCGCTCCTCCGTACAAGCCACGCTTCACTGGTTCAAGCGCGTCAATAAGTTCCATTGCGCGTACTTTAGGAGCGCCTGATAAGGTGCCTGCAGGAAAAACTGCACGCAAAATATCCAAATGACTCAGGTCGGGCTTTAAAACCCCTTCTACTGCGCTAACGATGTGCTGTACGTGAGAATATTTTTCAATCGCCATCATATCTGCAACCTGGACCGTGCCAGTTTGCGCAATGCGACCAATATCATTGCGTGCAAGATCGATAAGCATTACATGCTCAGCGCGCTCTTTCGGGTCGCTCAATAACTTAGCTGCTAGCTCTGCATCTTGCTCTGGTGTGGCTCCGCGCTTGCGGGTCCCTGCTAGCGGACGAATAGTCACTATGCTCTCGTCACCACGCGCTTCTTGCCTGACCAATATCTCTGGTGAAGCACCCACCACCTGCACATCGCCAAAATCATAAAAATACATATAAGGCGACGGATTGATCGAGCGCAGCGCACGATAAAGTGAGAGCGGGGCATAGGGATACGATTTGACCAAACGCTGGCTGATTTGCACCTGCATCAGCTCCCCTGCCGCAATCGCTTCTTTTGCTTGTGCAACCGCTTCTAAATAAGCGGTCTTTGGAAATTCGCGTTGTATCTGTACAGGTGTAGTGGTTTTTAATGGGGCATCGGGCCTGTGTACTGGTGCGTTTAGCCGCGCATGTAAAGTAGTTAACCTTGCTTGTGCTTGCGCATAGGCATTGGGCTTGGAAGGGTCGGCATACACGATTAAATACAGCATGCCTGATAAATTATCGATAACAGCGACTTCTTCTGTTAATAGCAGCTGAATATCAGGCAACCCCAATGGATCAGGAGGGGTATGTGTGAGCTTTTTCTTTTCAATACACCGCACTGCGTCGTAGCCAAAATACCCAGCTAAGCCACCGCAAAAGCGAGGCAGGCCTTTGCAAGGTGCAACGGTAAAGCGCTTTTGAAAATTTTCAATAAATTCCAGCGCATCCCCTTCATGCGTTTCAATGCAGTCTTCTCCATTCCATACCTCGCAGTGCTGACCACTTGCTCGTAAGCGCGTTTGTGCAGGTAAGCCAATAAAGGAATATCGGCCAACGCGTTCCCCTTGAACAACCGACTCCAGTAAAAAGGAGTAGGCTTCTGGGCGTGTATTTGGCGCAGAACCTGATGGAGCCTGGCTTTGATGTTGACTTTGCGTGAGTTTGAGATACAGCGACAAAGGCGTGTCGAGATCCGCCAATGTGCGATGCACAAGAGGAATACGATTGTATCCCGCGTCAGTTAACGCTTGAAATTCGAGCTCGGAGATCAATGGAAACAAGCAATCAAAAAGAGGTGGAAAGAAAAATGTAGGTTGGTGGTGACGAAGGAACCCCAACATGCAGGCCACGGCGTCCTTGAAGACCTGCTTACAAACACTCAAAGCAAAAATTAAAAGTCAGTGGTACGCATGTTGGGGTTCGTACCTCACCACCAACCTACATCAAAATTAAACAGCTTGTTCTAGTGACGCACGTAATGCTTGTATAGCTACTGCATAATCAGGTTGCCCGAAAATAGCAGACCCTGCTACAAAAGTATCTGCCCCTGCTTCGGCGATTTGCGCAATATTGCCAGGCTGCACTCCTCCATCCACTTGCAACCGGATAGTACGGCCTGTTTTTTCTGCATAGGCATCTAAACGTGCGCGTGCTGAGCGTACTTTGCTCAATGCAGAGTGAATAAATGTCTGACCACCAAAACCTGGATTCACCGACATGATTAAGATCATATCGACACGATCCATCACATGTTCTAGGTAATGTAGAGGGGTTGCCGGGTTAAATGCGAGCCCAGCTTGACAGCCTTGATCGCGTATCAGTGTCAGAGTGCGATCTATATGGTCGGAGCTTTCCGGGTGAATGGTGATTATCTGCGCGCCTGCTTTAGCAAATTCCGGTATCAATCGGTCAGCAGGCCTGACCATTAAGTGCACATCCATAGGCACACTGGTGTGTTCGCGCAGCGAAGCGCACACCATGGGGCCGAAAGTTAAATTGGGTACGTAATGATTATCCATCACATCTAGATGCAGCCAGTCTGCTCCGGCATCAATAACGCTACGTACTTCTTCGCCTAAGCGAGAAAAGTCGGCACTGAGCAGACTTGGAGCTATGGTATAGGACATGATTAGAACCAATAGATAAGTGGAAATGGATCAGAAAAATATATTGTACCTGTTAGGTTTACAGTGATACCCAACATAATTTTTCAGATTCTGTGTCGTTTATAAATAGGCCTATATGATTTTATAGCAGATAAAATAGGCGCTTACAAAGTTACTAATTCCTTAAGGAAGGGCATGTATTTTCTCAGATATATAAGCATAGGGCTGTGCATCAGCTTTTTAGCTTCTTGTGCGCAATCGCCGCAAACCCCTTCTTCACGTTTGCCTGCCAATACAAACTTCGGTGCATCACCCAGCACATCCAACCAAAATGCGAATGCACAATCCTCTACAGGCCAAGCTTTCCCAACTAGAGTGGGATCTCCCTATCGATTAACACCAGTTAGTTGGTCTGAAGTAGAAGGCTGGCAAGAAGATTCTTTGAGCGGGGTGATGCAGGTTTTATATGTCAATTGCAAACGTGTATTAGAACCCTCCAAAGCCAATGTAACGCCCCAGTTAAACTGGCAGCAAGTTTGTAGCAGAGCGCAGTCATTGAGCCTACAAGGGGGTGAGCATAATCTGATTGGGGTGCGTGCTTTTTTTGAACAGAACTTCCTGCCTTTTCAGTTGTCTGGTGAGCAAGGCAATGTATACGGATTGGTAACCGGTTATTACGAGCCGGTGCTGCGAGGTTCACGTACGCGGCGCGCACCCTATCTCCACGCTCTTTATCGCTGGCCTAGCCGTTACCCAGTAGGGCAGAAATTACCTGCGCGCGCAGAACTTTTGCGCAGTGGGGTGCTACAGGGCGAAGAGTTGGTATATGTCGATGATCCCATCGAAGCATTTTTTCTACAAATACAAGGCTCAGGCCGCATTGTGATGGAGGATGGCAGCACGATGCGTGTGGGATATAACGGCACCAATGGCCAACCCTATCACTCTATTGGCCGTTGGTTAGTAGATCGAGGCGAAGCCACTCTATCGCAAACCTCTATACAAGGCTTGCGAAAATGGGCGCGCGCGCATCCAAAACGCGTAGACGGACTATTAGCTGTAAATCCGCGTTTTGTATTTTTTAAAGACGTGACTACACCTGCACCCTCTCTCCCATCCGTAGCAACTAGCGCAGAATTAGGCCAAGAACGTGTAGTGGTCAACCTGCCTGGTCCGATAGGTGCGCTTGGCGTGCCATTGACTCCGGAGCGCTCCATCGCAGTGGATCCCAACGCCATCCCACTAGGGGCGCCCGTTTTTCTCTCCACCACACGCCCCGCAACAGATGAACCACTAAGGCGCTTGGTGTTTGCGCAAGATGTAGGTGCAGCGATTCGCGGTGGCGTACGTGCCGATTATTTCTGGGGCTTTGGCGATGAAGCAGGCGACATAGCTGGCCGTATGCGGCAACAGGGAAGGATGTGGCTTTTACTTCCTAAGTGATGTTACGCAGGTATTCAAAAAGACTGTGGTCTACATGTTGGAGGTCGTGCTTAACCCCAACCTACCGAGCTGCCTATGTAAAAGCAAAGGATGGTAGGTTGGTGGTGACGAAGGAACCCCAACACGCAAACCACGGCCTCCTTGAAGACCAGCCTACAAACTCCCTAAGTCTTAAGAAAATGCTGATTTAATTGCACTCCATAATCGACCGTTGTGTGAGACGCTTCTTGTCTCCTGTGCGTTGCTGTGTTATTGATTTTCCTCTGTAAAAATTCTTAGGAAAATAAAGAGAACTCTGAGCGAAGGGCGTTTACTAAAAGCATCATGCTTTGCGTAACCGTGCCCAGAAACTTCTCCTCTCATTCAGTGATGCGCATGAAGCCCAAGTTCACCTTATTCACCACCCGTACTGCCCAAGGCCTTTGGGGTATCGCTTTATCTGTGCTGTTAATTGGCATAGCCGTGCTTTGGAGTTTTAGGCCATCTATCGATGCTTTGCCTTCCCAGGCACGGATGGCAGACTTGATGCCGTCGGATTTTTTGCCGCCAGAGCTTGCTTTTCGTGTGCGTTTTCAGGAAAAATTGGGTCAGGTTGATCTGCTTTTGGACATTGCTCCAGGTTATGCGCTGTATGCAGAGCGCCTGAAGGTGGTCGTTGAAAAAGGCAATGCTCAGCTGGGTTCGCTGCGCCTGCCGGTTGCACAAGTAAAATGGGATGCAAATTTACAAAAAAATGTGCAGATATATCGGCAAAAGCAAACGATAGCTATTCCTATATCTTTTCCTGTTCGCGATGCCAATCGAGCATCTGAATGGCCTAGAGTAAAGCCTTTTGTTCTGGCAGTAACGCTGCAAGGGTGTGCCGATACAGGCTTATGTTATGCGCCCATCACATACCGCCAGCGCATTACAAATACCACGATCACTCCCCCCGTATTGCCCCCTCCATCCTCCACATTGCATGCAGCATGGTCAGGCCTTACCGATTCACAAGCTGCCCTCACAGCATTGCATAAGCTGGATGCAAAACGTAATGCTCCTGAATGGCTATACGGGCTTACCCCTTTAGCCTTTTTTGCGCTCTTCTTCTTTTTTGGCGTGGCATTAAGTGTGCTACCTTGTTCCTGGCCCATGATTCCCATTGTGTCTGCTTTGATATTGCAGGCTAATGCGCATTCTGAGCAGCGCTGCTTTGTACTATCTAAAGACGAACCACCATCTCAAAAGCCGCCTGCTACTTTTTCATGGCGACGTGGATTGCGCCTTTCATTACTCTATGTATTGGGTATGGCCAGCACCTATGCGCTATTTGGCGTAATAGCAGCGCTTGCAGGCCAGCGTTTTGGCGCGAGTATGGGGCATCCGTGGGTGCAGGCTAGTTTTGCAGCCGTCATTTTTGTTATGGCGATAATGTTGCTACGCGGTCGTGGGTTTGCTTTTTCTCTTATAAGGCGTGTGGCACCTAGTTTAAGCTTGAGCGCACAAGGCCGATCCAGCCTCGCTTTTATTATGGGTGCGTTGTCTGCGTTAACGTTGAGCCCCTGCATGAGCCCTCCTCTATTTGGAGTGCTCGCATTTATTGGGCAAACAGGACATATTGGGATAGGAGCGCTTGCATTGTTTGCGCTTGGCATGGGTCTGGGGCTCCCGCTTATCGCGATGGGAGTAGGCCTAAGTGCCTATCTGCCCCGATCAGGAGCGTGGATGCGCTATGTACAACAAGCCATTGCTATCGTGCTATTAGGCGTGGCCTTGTATTTAGCCCTGCCAGCAGGAATAACCTTGCTACACGCTGCTGGCTGGCAACAAAAGGCATCTACACTCCCAGATGGAGCGGGTCCGTTGGCTTCTAATGCAGATTTGGTATTTCATCCAGTGCATACACGGGATGAACTCAACGCTGCTGTGCGCTCGAGCCAAAAAATATCTATGCTAAAAGTCTATGCGGACAATTGCTCAGCTTGTAGCAAAATTGAGCGTGTAACCCTGGCGGCAACAGAAGTGCGTGCGCATTTACAAGCCTTTAATATATTGCGCCTAAATGTGAGTATGAATACTCCCGCCATTGCGGAGCTGCTGAAACATTTTGGCTTATATGGTCCTCCTGCTTTTCTTTTTTTTGATGCAAACGGCAATGAAATAACCGCCTTACGCCGCGTGGGCTATATATCTCCTGAAGCTTTGTTACAGATTTTAGAGCCTCTCCTTGAATTGTAGGTTGGTGGTGACGAAGGAACCCCAACATGCAGGCCACGGCGTCCTTGAAGACCAGCTTATAAACGCTCAAAACCAAAGATTAAAAGCCAGTGGTGCGCATGTTGGGATTCCTTCGTCACCACCAACCTACCGAATTTAAACCGATTTTTAAGTATATGAATATGTCTAAACCCAGCGTGGTGGTTGGAATGTCTGGCGGGGTAGATTCCTCGGTCACTGCTTGGCTGCTCAAGCAGCAAGGCTATGAGGTCATCGGCCTGTTTATGAAAAACTGGGAAGACGATGATGAAGAGAGCGATGGTACTTCCGAGGGATATTGCTCTGCGCGTCAAGACTGGCTAGACGTGGTATCGGTTGCCGATAAAATCGGTATCGATGTAGAGGTAGTGAACTTTGCACAAGAGTATAAAGAGCGCGTTTTCGAAGAATTTTTATCGGAGTACTCAGCGGGGCGCACGCCCAACCCTGATGTACTGTGCAATGCAGAGATTAAATTCAAGGCTTTTCTGGAACATGCTCTGCATTTAAAAGACGACAGTGATGATAAAAACCCGCTTTTGACGACGACCAATACCAAAATAGCAACAGGCCACTATGCCCGTTTGCGTGAAACAGCTGAAGGCAAAATGGAATTGCTCAAAGCACAAGATGCCAGTAAAGATCAAAGCTACTTTTTACATCGCCTGACCCAATCGCAGCTGCAGCACACGCTCTTTCCATTGGGAGAGTTGACTAAAGTTCAAGTACGCGAGATTGCCACGCAAATTGGTTTACCCAATGCACGTAAAAAAGATTCCACAGGGATATGTTTTATCGGTGAACGTCCGTTTCGGGCATTTTTGCAGCGTTATTTACCTACAGAACCCGGTCCTATTAAAACGCTAGAAGGGCAGATACTCGGCGAACACATAGGCCTCTCGTTTTATACCTTAGGTCAACGTAAAGGTTTGGGAGTAGGAGGACAACGCGAGCCTATAGGTAGGGGCTCGGGCCAAGAACCCTCATCGCATGGCCAACCCTGGTTTGTCGCAGCAAAAGACTTGGCCAAAAACACGCTCTACGTAGTGCAGGGCCATCAACATCCAGCACTGACTAGCCATCGCTTAACCGCCCAACGAGCAAACTGGATAGCTGGCGAGCCCCCTAAATCCGTGCAGTTGCATGCCAAAACACGTTACCGCCAAATGGATGCACCCTGTATGCTGTCCTCGATACAGAGTGACCTGCCTACAGAACAGACTATATCAGCACAATTTGCTTTGGATTTTAATACGCCTCAATGGGCAGTTACCCCCGGACAGTCCGCCGTATTGTATGAAGGCGAAGTATGCCTAGGTGGGGGCATTATCCACTCTACGATATAACCCTCATGGGTTCGGGTGAGGTACAAACCTCACCCTATAAACACACTGCAAGCCCTGCGTGCATTTTTATCTCTCTTTCGAGTCTCCTTTCATGTCGCTATTTGATTTTTTTGTCTCCTGCCCTAGTGGGTTGGAATCTGTGTTGTCTGAGGAGTTAAATGAGATTGCAGCAGGTTTGTCCTCTCATACCCCAGGTGCCTCCACGTCCAAAGCAGGCAATTCTTTTAGCCGTTTAAAAATAGGCCAAACGGTCTCCGGTGGCGTGCATTGCAAAGGACGATGGGAAGCTGCTATGCAGTTGAATCTGCACTCCCGAATAGCCAGTCGGGTACTACTCAAGCTGGGTGAGCAACCTTACGAGAATGAGGAGGATATTTTCGACTTCGCACTTGCGCAAGAATGGGAAGCTTGGTTTACGCCGCAACACACCTTACGTGTGCATATGAGCGCCATAAGATCGCCATTACGTAGCTTAGACTTTGCCACTTTGCGGGTAAAAGATGCCGTATGCGATCGCTTTCGTGAAAGAACAGGGCAGCGTCCCAGCGTCAATACCTATGAACCCGATGTACGTATTTTCGTTTTTCTAAGCGACACCATCTGCACACTCTACCTCGATACCTCGGGCGATTCTCTATTTAAGCGCGGCTGGCGACTAGACAAAGGGGCCGCGCCTTTACGCGAAAATTTAGCCGCAGGAATCATACGACTCAGCGGCTGGAAGCCAGGAACCGCGCTATATGATCCTATGTGCGGTAGCGGCACCTTCCTCGCGGAAGCAGCACAAATGGCACTGAATCTCGCTCCTGGTGCGCACCGCTCCTTTGGTTTTGAAAACCTAGCACCTTTTGATGGATCAGCATGGCGCTCCATCAAAATTCCTGCACAAGAGGCATATCGCAACGTCATCAACAGACCAGGTCGTGAGCTCGGAGAAAGTCTGGGTATTTCAGGTAGCGATATTTCTACAGAGATGCTAGCCATCACGCGCGCAAACCTCTCCCGAGCAGGCCTGCCTGCTCTGCCACTTACAGCACTAGATGCAAGAAAAATAACCCCGCCTAGCACTACCCCAGGGATCATCGTAATGAACCCTCCCTATGGAGAGCGTATTGAAGTGCGGGGCGAACGTGCACCTCATTCAGAAAGAGGCAGGCGAGAAGACCGATTTCGCCCTCAAGAGCAAAGCCCGCACTACCGCACACGGTTGTCCGAGCCTGCTGCTTTAGAAAATGCACAAGCTCCTGACGACTTTGAATTTTTCAAAGAATTGGGTGATGCACTTAAGCAGCGTTTCACAGGCTGGCGCGCCTGCATTCTTACGCCAGATCGACGCTTGCCTGGAAAATTGCGTTTAAGAGAAGCCCTAAAGACCCCGCTTTTTAACGGCCCGTTAGAGTGCCGTTTATTTCGGTTTGATTTGATTGCGGGGTCTATGCGACGTAAAGCAAATTTGGATGAATAAATGGAATATTTTATTATTTAATAAAATATTCCTCCTAAATTATTTTTTGCATGCAATGTCTTTAATTTTTTACACACTGTGCCTTTTAATTGGAGCAGTTTCTGCAATTGATAATTTTTTAGATTTTGATATAGGAAAAGAGAATCTTGGCTTTGCATTCCAAAATTCATATGGCTCTGATTTTTTATTTTGGTAAACCGACGTTGAAATTAAAGCGGACATTTTTTTAATTCTCCCTCGAGCGGAAATATTTTCTGCGCTTTCTTTAATATTTCCTTCGGGTGTGATGACTGGCTTTGTTTTTTCTTTGCTTTGATGGAACTCTTCGTAAGCCTTTGAAAAATCAAAGTCATTTCTTTCTAGAATCTCAGAAAATTTTTCGGCATCCCCAGTATTTTTCTGTATTTTAGAAAAAATTTGGAATTCTTCACGAGAGTACCCAAATTTTTGTATTGAGCTATTCATAATTTCTTCATAAGCTCCTAAAATATCAAAGCCATTTTCTTCTATCTTTTTAACAAAGATTTTATCGTTTCCAATATCTTTCTGCATTTCAGAAAATATTTTTTCTTCTCCATTAACAACTTCTTTTGCATATTCTACGAGCAGGTTTGATGTGTTATTTATTGATACATCACCATAAGCCTCAGAAAATAGCTCTGCATATTCTTGAAGCGGATCTTGATTAATTTTTTTAGCAGAAGTAAAAGCAGTGGGGATTGCTTGACACATTTTAAAATCTGCTTCCACTTTAGGTGGATGGCTCACATTTGGAATAGGTAGAGAAATTGAGTAGTGCGCATGATCGTTGACTACTGATTTACCATACATTTTTTTAAAAAATCCTGTACTATTTTTTTCCTGGTTAGATTTTGAAGTCAAAAGTGATTCTTTTGTAGTTTTTTTCCAGGGCAGAATATTTTTTAATTTTTGTTTAATAGTTGTTTTAGGTAATGTTTTTCCAGAAACACTGTCTGGAATTTTTGGCAAATCCTCTTTTTCTTTTTCCTTGCGATATTTTGCGTATTCATCAAAGTAATCCTCCAATATTCCTTCATGACGATATTCGAGGGGTGGTGCTGAAACATTTTTTTCAAAATCAAGATCTCTGAGGCCAGCATAAGACGGGTTATGATTTCCTTGAGTAGGGGTTTCAGGTGGGGTGGTTTTAGAAGCACGTGGAATGCGCCCACCTAACTTAGGAGTATCTGTAGTTGAGGGGGAAATAGGCTTTATTCCAGAACTATATCCACTCCTTATTGCAGAGGATGTTGGATTGTTTGCAGAATGCAACGGTATCAGAGTGCTATTAAAAGTTGAACGCTGATCATTTCTGGCATTTCCTTGTACATTATTTTTTATATGCTGAGTATCTGGCAACTCGTTTTCCGTCTCATGAAAAATAGGTTCACGGACTGTATATTCAATATATTCTTTGGTTATTATGCCGTTGTTATCAATGTAGCGTTCCTCCACGACATACTTTCGCTCTTGAAAATGATTGCTAGTAGCCGAAGGAGTGGTGCTAGATCTTTTTGAGAGAGGTTGTAGCGAAGTTCTACTAAGAGATGCCCTAGAAGTGGCATCTGTTTGCCCCGCAGTAAGCGATTTGCCAGGCGGATGTATTGGTATTTGTGGAAATTTTTTGATCAGTTCTGACAACATGACATTTCTCCGCCGAGCCACACCCTATTTCATTTAGTTCATATTTTTGTCTTATTGAGCATTTATATTTCGCTAAACACGAAAAAAAGTGAAAATCTGCGCAGTACTCTCCGCACATTAGAAGCCATGCCTAAATAAACAAGAGGTTTGGTGTAATAGGGGTCGTCTCAGAAAACAGAAAAAATCGTACGTTAAGCCCCGTCCAATGGTCGGAGCGGCCTGAACTTCCGAGCCTGTCAGAATTTTTGTGTGCAAGAAGTCATATGATAGAGCAGTAAATAAAA
>JASSUF010000001.1:0-48677 GCA_031963365.1 Mycoavidus cysteinexigens | reverse complement strand
TGGCAGGGGTGCAGCCTCAGAAGGCTGCCCCCTATGCCGATGGGATTACCACCAGCGGTAGAAGTGATGGACAGGGCCAATGCCTTTACCTACTTGAAGACGGGTGCTGTGAAAAAGAGCTTGGGTTAGGTAGGTTTTAGCTTCACCAATAGCTTCACCAAGGCTAGCATGCCTGGGGCAGAGTGCTGCAATAGCTGCTGAGAGGGTACAACCGGTGCCGTGGTGATTAGGCTGGCTTAAGCGGTTTTCAACGAAGCGTAAAGGAGGCTCGTTACCTATGAGCCAATCTGGGCTTTTATGGCTGCTTAGATGGCCTCCTTTCATCAGAACATGGTGTGCGCCTAGTGCGTGTAAAGCTTGACCTTGCTCGACCATTTCCTCTTCATTTTGCGCAACAGAAGTGTTTAGCAGCGCAGCAGCTTCGGGTAGGTTTGGGGTGATGAGTTGTGCTAGAGGAAAAAGCTCCTCACGCAATGCATGAATAGCTTCAGGTTCAAGCAGTGCTTGCCCGCTTTTGGCGAGCATGACGGTATCTAGAATAATGTGGCTGGGTTTATAGCGGCGAAGTGCCGCAGCGACGGCACGAATAATAGATGCATTGGCGAGCATCCCAATTTTGACTGCATCTATCGCGATATCGTCGAATACGGCATCGAGTTGAGCTGTGACAAATGCCGCATCCGGTGCATGTACGGCCGATACACCTTGAGTATTTTGTGCGGTGAGCGCAGTGATGACACTGGCACCATATCCCCCTAAGGCTGAAAATGTTTTCAAATCAGCTTGAATGCCTGCACCTCCACTCGAGTCAGAGCCTGCGATGGTGAGGAGCCTAGGAGGGCTGGATAGAGTTGAGGGAGAGGGAAAAGAGGTCATTATTCTTACGAGGAAGCAGGAGAGAACCCTAGCCACTAGGGCCTAGCAAACTCCGCTTAGAGTAAATGAAACAGCTTAAAGATGAATGGCATGCCTGTGCAGGCAGCTAAAACTATGCTGCCTAATCGGACAGTCATTTGTAATGCCAGCTTGTCTAATTTAGTATCCACAGCAGCAAATTTGGTATCCACGGTAGCAAATCTAGCGCCTAAGTTTGCCTCTATGGCACTGAATTTAGTATCCACGATAGTAAATTTAGAATCCATATCTTTACGCAAATCTGCAATTTCACAGCGCAGATTGGTTTCGACAGCTTGGAGGTTATCTTTAGTGGCTAATTCTTTAATATTTGCCTCGAAAACCTTAGACAAAGCATGTGCCTGTGCTTCAGCTTGAATACGAGATACGCCCGCCACTTCTAGCTCCTTCACAAATTCTAACGAATTAAATGCAAATGCAGGTAAGCCCATATCTATTCTCCTTTTAACAAGAAGTCTAACATCCGGGTTCTTAGGGCATGTCCTCAATCGCCCCAAAGGGCCCATCTTTGAGGTCGTGCGGTGCTCGGGATCCTCACTGTACAAAAGTACAGCTCCGGTCCCTGCGCTCCTGCTTCCCCAAATATGAACCCTTTGGGACAATTGAGGACACGCCCTAGCCTGCTATTAGACAAAAGGCAGTCTATTGAAAAATCAAAAATCTTTAATTCAGAACCTCTACTTCAAAGTCCAGATGGAGTGCGCCGGGGTTCTTTGGTTTTGCTTAAGAGGCGCTGATTGCGACGTTGGTTGATTTGGTGAACGCGTATGACGCAAGCCATAACGAGTAGTACAAAGACTCCTAATAACACCATGATGGCTGTTATTGGTATATCTAACCACACTAGCAATGAATAAACGCACAGCATCACAATGACTGAGAGATTTTCATTGAAGTTTTGTACTGCAATGGAATGACCTGATGAGAGTAATAAGTGCCCGCGATGTTGAAGCAATGCATTCATAGGCACCACAAAAAAGCCGCAGAGCGCGCCAATAACAATGAGTAGCGCATCCGCTATCAATATAGGAATAGGAAGCGAAAAACCAGCGATTTGTACGCTCCAATGGCCTGGGAAAAGACGGCTTGTATAAAACGACATAGCTATAACGGCAATACCTGCTAAAAATCCTGCAGGTAAGACTTTAAGAGAACGGTGCAAAGGAATTCTGGTAGCAGCAAAGATGGCTCCTGCAGCTATGCCTATGGCTACCATGGCTTGCAGAACTGCACTTTGAGATAAACTCATTCCCAGAGAATGTTCTGCCCATTTTAGAATGATGAATTGTAGTGTGGCACCTGCACCCCAAAAAAGCGTGGTCACTGACAGAGAAAGTTGCCCAAGCGGGTCGCGCCATAAAGCCAAAAAGGCCGAGTAGAAATCCGACACCATGTGTATTGGAGCGCGCCGCTGCTTGCTGTAGCGTGCGCCAGTATCTGGAATAGCCAGATTAAAAAGCCCTGCCAAAAGATAAATGCCTACCACCACCACGATGGCGCTTTTCGCATAGCTAGAGAGTGTGGGTATATGTAGCCAGCTTAAAAAAGTGAGAAACGGCGAAAAGGTTTCTACCCAATAGGGGCTAATCAGCGCACCGCCTAATACCGTACCAAAAATAATGGAGGCAACGGTGGTTCCCTCAATCCAACCATTGGCAGCAACTAACTGGCCAGGTGGAAGAAGCTCAGTCAAAATGCCATATTTAGCAGGGGAATACGCAGCAGCGCCGAATCCAACTATGCCATAGGCTAAAAGCGGGTGTACTCCAGAGAGCATCAAGCCGCATCCTACAATCTTGATCCCATTGGTGATAAACATGGCCCGCCCCTTGGGCATGGAATCTACAAAATTCCCTACAAATGCAGCCAGCACAACATAAGAAAGTACAAAAAATAGCTTAAGCATGGGCGTCATCCAGCCCGGCGCATGTTTTGCGTCGAGCAGGGCAATAGCAGCAATCAACAGCGCGTTATCAGCCAGCGACGAAAAAAATTGCGCGGCCATAATCGTGTAAAAACCTTTTTTCATGCGGCAAAGGAAGCAAAAACTTAAAAGATGATAGGGCTTGGGATGAAGAGAAAAAAACGCTTCAATAGTGCTATCGGCTATAACATGAACCTAGCCTTTTCCCAGCAACTGAGAAGTGGGGGGCAAATGGTAGCGGAAATAGCTTAGCAACGGTTTTTAAAGTAGAGCCAGTCTACAGTACTGGCTGGGTTACAGATTGCACTTTTTTAGGCACCCTCAAGATAGCTTCTAAGATTTTATAGCATGCAGGTATGCGCTAGAGGGTGAGTATACTGAGCGTTTGTAGGGTGTGTCCTCAATTGAGGACACACCCTAATGCACTCGCATCTTTTGAATTTCTTTTTTAATATCAGCGCTCTGCTAGCAAATTGGTGTTCAATGTTAGTAGTTTGTCTGTGATTTTTTATTGCCTTTCTATGCCTCGCCCTATTGTCGCTACGCTTCACGCTTCTGCACTTGCACACAACCTTGATGTGGTTAGACGCCATGCTCCGCACTCAAAAGTATGGGCAATTATTAAAGCCAATGCATATGGACATGGCCTAATCCGAGTATTTAAAGGATTACAAAATGCAGATGGGTTTGGTTTGCTGGATTTGGATGAGGCGATCCAGTTGCGCGAGCTGGGTTGGGCAGGCCCTATTTTGTTATTAGAGGG
This sequence comes from Mycoavidus cysteinexigens, assembly GCA_031963365.1. Lineage (GTDB taxonomy): Bacteria > Pseudomonadota > Gammaproteobacteria > Burkholderiales > Burkholderiaceae > JASSUD01. The sequence goes on along the minus strand of JASSUF010000001.1, from coordinate 45,075 downwards.
TTTTTTCAATCCTGCAGATCTTCTTTTGATTGATCAGTACCATTTAACAGTGACAGTGCACTCGAGCGAGCAGCTCTGCATGCTTGAGCAAACGCGTTTAACGCAGCCTATTAATATCTATTTGAAGATGAATAGCGGCATGAACCGTTTAGGTTTCCTTCCTGAGCATTTCCAAGCAGCTTGGAAGCGGGCGCGGGCATGCCCTTGGGTTAGAAACATCACCTTAATGACACATTTCGCAGATGCAGATACCTCATCAGGGATTGAAACGCCCCTTTCCACTTTTGAACGTGGTGCACAGGGTATTGCTGGAGAGCGTAGCCTTGCAAATTCTGCGGCATTACTCTGGCATACTAAAACCCAAGCAGATTGGGTTCGCCCAGGTGTGATTTTGTATGGTGCGTCCCCTTCAGGGCGTGTGCAGGATTTAGCACCGCATGGCCTACGTCCTGCGATGACATTAGCCAGTAAAATCATTGCTGTTCAGCAGCTCAAACCAGGCGATACCATTGGGTACGGTTCTATGTATCGTGCACCGGTTGCAATGCGTGTGGGCGTAATAGCCTGTGGTTATGCAGACGGCTATCCACTCAATGCACCAAATGGCACCCCTGTTTTAGTGAATGGGGTGAGAACGCGTAGCGTTGGACGAGTCTCGATGGATATGATGACGGTTGATTTAACACCCATTCCCCAAGCAGGGGTAGGGGCTCCAGTTGAGCTATGGGGGCAGAATTTACCCTTAGATGAAGTCGCCCAAGCCGCTTCCACACTGGGCTATGAATTGATGTGTGCGCTGTCTTTACGTGTGCCTGTTAGTGTAGAAGAGAGCATTTCAGCTCATGTTGAAACGGCTCAATGTGTAAGTCAAAGTGCGTTGCGAACCCAAAAATGAGTAAGCCTAAAACTTTGTATGTATGCAATGAATGTGGTGGGCAGACGCCAAAGTGGGAAGGACGTTGCCCAGCGTGTGGTGAGTGGAATACTTTGGTTGAACATCAGGCAGCCGTCTCCTCTGAATCACCTCATCGCTTTCAAGGCTTAACGCAAGCTACACCGCTGCAATTACTCTCTTCAGTAGAAGCGGTAGAGGTGGCCCGTTTCTCAAGCGGTATAGCTGAATTTGATCGTGTGCTTGGAGGAGGTTTTGTTCCTGGAGGCGTGGTATTAATTGGAGGTGACCCTGGTATCGGTAAGTCGACGCTCTTATTGCAATCGCTTGCCTTACAAAGTGCGAACGAAGCAGACCGACAGGTTCTTTATGTAAGTGGTGAAGAATCGGGGGCACAGATTGCAATGCGTGCGCGTCGTTTAGGTCTGCTTGATACTAGAGACCCAAAATCGACAAAAGATCCACAAAAATTGAGAGGGATAGGCCCTGTCCAGTTACTCGCAGATATTTCTCTAGAGCGTATTTCAACCGTCATGACTCAAGAACGCCCTCGGGTAGTGGTGATTGACTCTATCCAAACTATGTACTGCGCAGCCCTGAGTTCGGCGCCAGGCTCGGTTTCTCAAGTGCGCGAATGCGCAGCGCAACTGACTCGTTTAGCTAAACAGGTGGAGGTGACTTTAATTATAGTGGGCCACGTTACCAAGGAGGGCCACCTCGCAGGTCCTCGTGTATTGGAGCATATTGTTGATACGGTGCTGTATTTTGAAGGAGATACTCACTCGGCATATCGTTTAGTGCGCGCATTTAAAAATCGTTTTGGCGCAGTCAATGAAATAGGTGTGTTTGCAATGACTGAGCGAGGCTTGCGAGGGGTAGCCAACCCTTCCGCCTTATTTTTATCGCACCACCCCCATATTGTTTCAGGATCTTGTGTGCTGGTCACGCAAGAGGGCACCCGCTCTTTGCTTGTGGAAATTCAGGCTTTGGTAGATACCGCTCATATCCCCAATCCTCGTCGTTTAGCAGTAGGTTTAGAGCAAAACCGACTGGCGATGCTGCTTGCGGTTCTAAACCGGCATGCAGGCATTGCTTGTTTTGATCAAGACGTTTTTCTAAATGCGGTAGGAGGCGTCAAAATCACGGAGCCTGCTGCAGATCTAGCAGTTCTTTTGGCTATCCACTCTTCGCTTCGGAATGTCGCTTTGCCAAAAGGTTTAGTAGTGTTTGGTGAAGTGGGTCTGGCAGGCGAAATTCGTCCCTGCCCACGCGGACAAGAGCGCCTCAAAGAGGCTGCAAAGCTAGGTTTTACCTCTGCCATTATCCCCCGCGCAAACCTCCCTTCTCGCACAGCTTCCTCTGGATCAGGCTCTGCTCCTTATATTATTGATGGCTTGAGCGTGTATGCAGTAGATCGTATTGAAGAAGCGATTGAACGCGCTCAACATTGATGCTTCTTTTCTCGAATAAAAATAGTATATTAAATAATATTATAAAAAATCGCTCTAGTCTGCGCGCAAAGCCTCTCCGAGCGATTTAAAGTAATAGGGTACATTTTATAAATCAGAAGGTTCGCTCTACGCCCGTCATCCTAGAAGCAGTGTATATATTGGATTATCCGTTTCATCTGTTCAAGGATAGTCCGAGGCCTTTGAAGAATGTGAATATTATTATGTAATAAAGTGCTGGAATGGTCGCTGCGCATACAATATTTCTATATTAGAAGTATGAAAAACCTTAGATAGGCTATCTGAGGTATAGGAAAATATACTTATTCTGTGATGGGTTAAGTATTTTTTCTTTTCCAGATTGCAGAAAATATAGAATGGAAAATTATTTTTGTTGGGCTATTATTAATTAAGTTTGGTGCTGCGGAGTCATGGTGTGACTGAGGCGTATATTCCAATTCATACATGAAGCCGCAGAAAAAGGATTATAAAAAATAATCCGATTCATTTTAATTAATAAAAATGCGAGGAAATATGAAAGTTTCAATGGCGCCCATTCAAAAATTATTTTCTAAAAATGTTCAGCAACCTAATTTAAATACATCTTCTTCAGGTAAAGTAGATATATTATTATCCAATAATGAAAGAAATAGGATAGTAAAAACCCTTCAGGGTGACCTTGAAAATTTGAAGAAAAAGCTTCAAAAAGTAGAAAAAGAAATATCACGATTAAGATCAGATCCAAAATCTGATAAAAATAACGTAAAAATTGCTGCATTAAGCGTACAGTCAGCTTTTTTAAAAGAGGAGATTAAAGTAAAAAACCAGGAAATAGTGTACTGGAAAAATCAACCAATAGATAGTTTTGCCGTGTCGCAAGCAAGCCAAGAAACAGCGATATATGCACAAGAAGAAAACAGCGATATCTTGCAGCTAGAATCTATTCATAATGTTCTAGAAAATGCTACGGATGCTGTTCTAAAAGGTGCTGCAGATACTGGAACATCTGGACCTACGTTTTTGGAACGTTTGTATCAATTTATTATGAATTTGCTTTCAAAATTATTCCCAAATTTAGTACCTGCACAGGTCTCTAATTTGGCGTAAGGCTCCATGTACGTGGTGCATTATCCTGTAGCTAGAGCCTATATATTGAAAAGGTTATAAATTAGAGGGCAGTGGTTTGCATATTTGGATTCCAATATCCTCCCAACCTATGAGAGACCTCATATCTTTGCGATAGGGGTAGGTTGGTGGTGAGGCACGAATCAAAACATGCACGCCACCGCCCTCTAGTTTTTGCTTTTTAGCCCAAAAAGAGGCGATATACCGGATTATCTGTTTCATCTGACCAAGGATAGCCCAGTGCTTCTAAAAATGTAGACAGCACAGGCATGTCTGCGCTCGGGACCTGTAACCCGACCAGAATACGGCCATAGTCTGCGCCTTCATTACGGTAGTGAAAGAGGCTTATATTCCAGTCTGGTTGGAGTGCGCTCAAAAAGTGCATGAGTGCTCCTGGATATTCTGGAAATTCAAAACGGTAGAGACGCTCTTCTCGAGCAAGGGGCGAGTGTCCGCCTACCATATGGCGGATATGCTGTTTAGCCAGCTCGTCGTGGCTTAGATCTAATATGGGGAATTGATATTGTTTAAAAAGCGCTTCTATATCTGCTGCTTCTGATTGGTTTTGAATTTGTAACCCAACTAATAGATGGGCTTCTTGCTTATCTGCAATACGGTAATTAAATTCCGTAACATGGCGTGCGCCAATGAGTGCGCAAAGTTGCTTAAAACTTCCCTGTGCTTCTGGAATAGTGATAGCGAAGAGTGCTTCTCGGGCTTCACCACCTTGGGCACGTTCGGCAATAAAGCGTAAACGGTCAAAATTGAGATTCGCTCCAGAGACGACGGCTACGAGGGTTTGAGGAGGGCCGGCTGTGCGCTCGGCAAATACCTTAGCGCCGGCCACTGCCAATGCACCAGCAGGCTCAGGCAAGCTATGGGTTTCGGCAAATACTTCTTTGATCGCGGCGCATAAAGCATCGGTATCTACACGAATTATTTCATCTACATAGTGCTGGCAGAGCCGGAAGGTTTCGGTACCTACTTGTTTGACGGCGGTGCCATCTGCAAAGAGACCTACCGTGCGCAGCATCACACGTTCGCCTTCTTCCAAAGAGCGTGCCATTGCGCAGGAATCTTCCGCTTGCACACCAATAATGCGGATATTTGGGCGCAGCATTTTGATGTAAGCCGCCATGCCTGCAATTAAGCCACCCCCACCAATAGGTACAAAGATAGCGTCAATGTGATCCGGGTGCTGTTTTAGAATTTCCATAGCGACCGTTCCCTGACCAGCAATCACTTCAGGGTCGTCAAAAGGATGCACAAATGTAGCGCCAGAGACTTTTTGTAGGTCGAGCGCGTGTTGGTAGGCATCGCTGTAGGACGTGCCATGCAGTACGATATCCACAGCCTCTTTGCCTAGTGCGCGTACGGCATCAATTTTGACTTGCGGGGCAGTAAGTGGCATCACAATCGTTGCGCGTAATGCTAGCCGGTGCGCAGCTAGCGCTACACCTTGTGCATGATTGCCCGCAGAGGCTGCTATTACACCGCTAGCGCGCTCCGCTGTACTGAGTTGCACGATTTTGTTATAGGCCCCACGCAACTTAAATGAGAAGCAAGGCTGCTTGTCTTCGCGTTTGAAATATAGGGTATGCCCTAAATCAGCAGATAACGCAGATGCGTATTCAAGCTCTGTTTCACGTGCTACATCGTAGACGCGTGCGGTTACTATTTTTTCGAAGTAATCCGCTAAAGTGAGCGGGGCAGCGGAAGTCGTGGAGTGCATGAATGGCTATATAAAAGGTCGTAAAGATATATTGATGGGCGTAAAAATAAGCGTATTGCAGCGTTTTATAGCCTTAATAACTCATGTTACGCAGGTATTCAAAAAGACAGTGGTATGCATGTTGGGGTTCCTTCGTCACCACCAACCTACCGAGATGCACATATAAAAGGGTTCTATCAAACTCTACCCACCACAAGAAAAGCAAAGCACGGTAGGTTGGGGTTAAGCACGAACCCCAACATGCAGGCCACCGCGTTCTTTATGACCAGCTTACAAATTCTTAAAGACAAAGGTTAACAAGTAATCCTCTTTGCTCTGTCATATGCTGCATTAATTTTCTGAGAGCGCTTTTTAGACCCAGTGTTGGGCTTCTGGAAAGGTTCCATTTTTGACAGCATCCACGTAAGCGCGCACTGCATCAGCAATGCTGGAATATCCCGCTAGAAAATTTTTGCTAAAACGCGGAGGATGCGCGCTCAAACCCAGTAGATCGTGTAACACTAAAACCTGCCCGGAGCAGTGCGGCCCTGCACCAATTCCTATGGTGGGGCATTGCACGGTAGAGCTCACTTTTTCGGCTAGGCTAGCTGGAATTGCTTCAAGAAGCAGCATATCTGCGCCTGCATCGGCCAGTGCACAGGCATCTTCTAGAAGTTGCTTTGCTTGGGCAGGCTCTTTAGCCTGCATTTTGAATCCGCCCAGGGTATGTACCGATTGGGGGGTGAGGCCTAGATGTGCGCATACGGGAATTCCCCGTTGTTGTAAAAAATGCACAGTGTCTGTCTGCCAAGCGCCTCCCTCGAGTTTTACGACATGGGCGCCTGCACGCATAAGTTGCGCTGCATGGGTAAACGCTTCTTGTGGAGTGGCATAGGTTCCAAAAGGCAGGTCTGTCATCAGCAGGGCTGTGGTGTTGCCTCGTGCCACACAGCGGGTGTGGTAGATCATATCCTCTATGGATACAGGCAAGGTGGTCGCATGGCCTTGTAATACATTACCTAAAGAATCTCCCACCAGCAGTATCTCTACCCCCGCTTCATTGAGTATCTGCGCAAAACTGGCGTCATAGCAAGTTAAGGAAGTAATCTTGCGAGATTGTTCATGCATGCGCTGGAGTTCGGGCAAGGTGATGGCGCGAGGGTGGGTAGGTTTAGAGGCGCTCATAACGGACTTATTTTCTCAATATATTGGAAAAGGGAAGGGTTGGCAGGTGTGGTGCCATGTTCATTTTCTGGCAAAGGAGGGGCACAAAAAGAGGGCAGTCCCGCTTCCTTTGCAGAAAAATGTAGTTTTTTCAAAAAAACGAGGGCGGGTCCGGCTTTAGGAATCTCAATGTGCGGATTGAGTTCTAAAAGGGGCACTAAAACAAATGCACGATCGGTTAAGCGGGGATGAGGAATAACTAAATCATCTTCTTCAATGCAGTGCACACCGTATAACAAGATATCGATATCGAGCGTGCGAGGTGCATTCCGATAAGAGCGTGTTCGATGAAATGCATTTTCAATACTTTGGCAGAGTATGAGCAATGCCTGAGGGGATAGCGTGGTTTCAATAGCTACTACCGTATTGCAATAATTCTCTCCGTCGGCATCTACAGGATGCGTTTTGTAGAGGCTTGCGACTTGCACATTTTGAATGCTTGGATGCTTTTTAAAAGATTCAATAGCTTGTCTAACCGTTAATTCTGCTTGGCCTAGATTGGCTCCTAAGCCAAGATAGGCAATGGTAGTCATAAAAAATAAAGGTGTTGGATAGGGCGTCTCCTCAATGGAGGACACGCCCTAGTACAAAAAATTTTACTGATCCTGATTTTTAGATGGGCGCTTTGCAAGCTCTTCAGTATTGTCTGTAACAGGCTCATCATTTTGCTCAAGCGTGGTGGAGGTGGGTTTTTTAATCCTACGCCGGCGTGGTTTTTTATCCGCTTGCTCAGCATGGGCAGAGTGCGTTTTTGGCAGCGGGATAGGGTTATTTTGAGCTTGTTTAATCAGCTCTTCACGCTCTTCAGGCGTAGCATCGATAAAGTTTGTCCACCATTGCCCTAACAGGATGTCGCGTTCCCCGGCTTCACATCGCAGTAAGAGAAAATCGTACGCAGCTCTAAAACGAGGATGTTGCAGTAATTTTGCTGCACTGCGCCCGCGTTTTTCTAAACGTGGCTGCATATCCCAGATGATGCGCATATCTCCAACATAGCGCTTTTGAATTGCGAGGCGCTCTGTCTGTATAAGCAGCGTGTCATTCATGGCGGTATACAGTGATGGAATTGGATTTTGCCCTTGTTTTAACCCTTTTTCCCAGCGTGTGCGTACTTCATGCCAGAGAAGCGCTGCGAATAAAAAGCTAGGAGAAATCGATTTTCCTGACAATATGCGCTCGTCTGTACGAGAGAGGGCTAGCGTGAAAAACCGCTCACTTTGCGGTTGCTCTAACACTACATCTAATAGAGGTAGAACACCGTGATGCAAACCTTCTGCGCGTAAACGTTGCAAGCAGCTTAGCGCATGGCCGCAGAGTAAGAGTTTGAGCACTTCATCGAAAAGTCGTGCAGGAGGTACATTGCAAATGAGATCCGCCAATTCACGTATGGGGGTGCGGGTATCCGGAGCAATATCAAAACCGAGCTTTGCAGCGAAGCGCACCGCGCGTAGCATCCGCATAGGGTCTTCGCGATAGCGGGTGGCAGGGTCGCCAATCATGCGCAATACACGCGCGTTTACATCAGCAACGCCATTGTAATAATCGACAATAGTTTGGGTTGCCGGATCGTAATACATCGCATTGATGGTGAAATCTCGCCGTGCGACATCTTCGTGCTGGCTTCCCCATATATTGTCACGCAGGACTAAACCACTTGCATCTACAGCATGCGTATTAGCCTCGAGTTTGAAATGGCGTCTGGAGCGCTTCAATCCGCCGGAGGAAGCATCCTCTTTTGAAAAAAAGCGGCGTTTTTCCCGCACTTTAGTGGGAGCAGCATTCTGGGGCGCGTTATTAGAGGACGTTCGAAATGTCGAGACCTCAATAATTTCTTTGCCAAAGGTAACATGCACGATCTGAAACCGCCGGCCAATCAATAGCGCGCGACGAAATGAAGCCCGCACTTCTTCGGGCGTGGCATCGGTTGCTACATCAAAGTCTTTGGGTTCTCTGCCAAGCAATAAATCGCGTACAGCTCCTCCAACGATAAAGGCGTGATGCCCTTTTGCCTGCAACGTTTCAATGACGCGCAGTGCATTCGGGGAAATCAGCGACATATCGATGTGATGCACACTAGCTGGGATCTTAGCCGGATTGCCTATATCTCCTGGTAAAGTATCTAGATGCTTTTTTTTGCGAGCACCTTTAGCAGGCGCTGGCAGAAAATCAATGGAAGACGCGGTGCGTTTTTTTCCAAAAAGTAGGCGGGACACAGGTCGGATTAGTAGATATATCAGCAGGTTAATAAATAGGCGTAGTGGCGCTATACGTATTAAACAATCCCTTAACCAAAGGATCTTTGTGTGTTTCATAAAATGTGTGCTCCACACTGCGCTTAGAACCTGTTTAGAGTCTTCCAAAAGGGTTCATATTTGGGGGAGCAGGAGCGCAGGATCCGGATGTACTTTAAGTACAGTGAATACCTTGCACCGCACGACCCCGAAGATGGGCCCTTTTGGGAGACTCTAAACAGGTTCTTATTGAAATTGGCTCTATCACTTTGTGGGAGCATGTAATAAAAAACCCCGATAGATCAAATCCCTCGGGGTTTCATAGAATTTTAAGCATGTTCGAAGCAATTTTTGTTTGGTACCCGGAAGAAGATACACATTTAAAGACGAAATTCATATAAATAAAGGGCTCATTCTTCAGTGAGTATAATTTATACCCCCAAATATACCCCCAAAAAAATTTGCTACAAGAATGTTGCCATTATTACTTTTAAAATTTGTTTCACAGCAAATATACAGTGGCGACCTTATAAAAAGCAGTAGAGGCTGCCGTTACATCTAGTCTAGCAGTTTTTTTACTTCTCATACCTACTTTAGTAAACAAGGTTAGCCTAGCCACATGAAAAAGCGGGGTAAATTTACGCTAAGCATTTCTATCGGAGTACCCTCCGTTTTCAGCGTTTCAAAACTGCTTATGTTCCTCGATTCCTAGGCAGTGTGATGGTGTGCAAACATCGAAATTGCCCCTTTTTTTATTGTGTTTGACAAAATCTTATAAATTTGTAATAGTCAATGCGCTACCAAAAGGTAGCCGGAGGTTGATAGCTCCGTTCCTCTATGTCAGTCCCGTTTATGGTGGGGCCGAGTGTGGGAGCCGTACGGCTCACTGGTCTAGAGGCCGGTCTATCAACCTCGCTCGGTCCTGCCACCCTTTGGTTGATAGCGAAGGTTGGTAGGGAATTGAAACTCTCCTCTAGGAGTTGCAATGTACTACCTACGCTCGTATCCAGACCCTCCAATGGGTTTCTGTTCCTTTATTTATCCCCCGTATCTCAAAGCTTATAGACGTTTAACAACTTCTTCCCGGCTTTCTGTCTCTCGAAGTCACCCGTTGCTTTCCTGTTTGATAACCCTCTGGCGGGGTTGTTATATCAGCCCTTATTTATCTGCACTGCGCTAGGGAGGAAATGCTATGTCTTCCTTCCTGCACACTTTGCAGGCAAGAGGCATCTCAACATTCAACATTCCTTTTTTTCCCAGCCCCGCTGTTACTGAAAGTAAAAGCCAATCTGAATGCGGCTTTATCGATCCAGAAATTATCGAACCAGAGTGCAGTTTGTATGAACAAGTTTCAGAGCAATGGACGTGCATAAAGACTGTATTGAAGGAAGATAACTGGTATTGCGGCCGAGGTTTATCAGAAGTGGAGGAGGCCAAGTTCGCAGCCGTGCTTTCTAACTTCGCTAAAGCCTGTCAGCCGCTTATGCAGTGGGTAGAAAAAGGCATCAGCATTCAATCAGAGATGCCTCCCTTGCCTGATGGATTAGTAACTACGGAGGAAATTGCTTTATCACCTGAAGAAAGCAGCCAAATTGAAGCCAATTTAGCGTGTTTGCATAAAGTCATGCTGAAATTTGCCAAGTGCTACGAGGAATTTAAGGTTGAATCGGAGGAACAAAAAACTAGTCGTTTTGTATTTTTGTTTACAGCAACCTTGATTTTAATGCCCCTTATTGCACCGCTTTGCGCGCAACTGTGTATCGCATTGGCGATTTCAGCAAGCATGGCGGCTCTGTTTGGGAAATGCTTTGTGTTTATCTCGGTATATGTGCAGTTTTATCGATTTTTAATTGCGCAGATAGAAGGTGAGCGGCGTATTCACCTTAATAAACACAAAAATCTTTTTAATCAATTTGTAGCCCAATTAGAAGAATCGTTGAGAAACAATATGAGTGTTAATAACAAAATTGAAAATATGAATCGAATAATGCAAAACATGCAGCGTGAGCTAGCGGAAGTCAAGGCAGCCCAACAAGTGCAGTCTGCTAACCATGCTGATTACGTTTCCAAGGAGATTTTAAAGCAAGCTCTCACCAAATCAGGCATCCCTTTAGAGCAGGCTCGAATAGTGCTTAAATCTATTGAGGATCTAGCCTAATTAACATGGCTTTTTTTAGATCGCCAAAGTCCCATGTTTTCAGTTTTTTTGAGGATGTGGGACTTTTTGCATCGTATTTTGTTACCAAACTAAAGCGTATTCAGCGTTTTGCCAAATCTTATCTTCCAGGTATTAGCCGTATACCTGCTGAAAAAAATCTTCCATATGCTTAATCATAGTATCTCCGAGGAGGTGCTTTATTAGGAGAACGTATGCGAATTACTGGCGCAGGTGGAATACCCATAGATCATGCGATCTTTTCCTCGCAGGCCGCCTGTGTTGAGCTCACGCTACAAGATCCTCCAGAATTCCAAGAAAATTTACCCGTATTTGAGAAAGGGCATCCACTATTTGGCAAACATATTCCTACTACTTCATTAGCGCATCTCTGTGAGCCATTTTGTTCTTTTGTCCCTAGTCAAATAGAAAGGTCTCTCAAAGCCCTGAAAGCGCAGAATGCGCTATTACATTCTTCTAGACGTCATATGGAAGAGTATCGCTCAAATAAAGCGGCTAAGGCTAAAACAGCGTATGAAAAAACGCTGTATTCTTTAACTAGTCAGCAGATCGATACCCGTATTGCGCAGCTTGAACCAGATGGATCACTGAGTAAATCACGTGCTCATGCCTATTGGCTCCTTGGCCATAAAAAGCCTGCGACAAAAGCGCAATCTGCGTCGCAGATGGGCATGGCGCTTATCAAACCAGGTAGCGATGCATTAAATAATTACGGTCAATCGGCCAAAAAAGCATTAGAAGAAGCCAAAGATTCGTTAGATGCTCTCTTTACAGAGCATATCCTTGCAAATAGAAATGAAGGTCAGCGTAATGTATCTATGCAGCAGCTCTGCGCAGATGCTTCACTTATACATCGTACTCGTATTGAAATCCAAGAGACGCTTTCTTCTTTATGGCGATACCCAGAGCTATTGTTACATCCTTCTCAAGGAGTGCGCCTTCCTCGTAAAATAAGTGAAATTTTACCCTCTGAGGACCATAATGGCCGTTTGATAACCCCTTCTATCATCGAGAGTGGGGCAAGTTCTAACTCTTTAGAAGAATCTACGGAATCTGTATGGCTTTCTACTGATCAGTTATGGCTGCCATTTGATAAATTGGCTCAAGCACAAGCTGCGTACTTCGATACTATCCAAAAGCAAGAAGACGAAGCTCGCAAGAAATGGACGACTTTCGCCGCTTGGTTTGCTACGCTTAAAACACTTATTGCTTTTATTCCTTTGGTAGGAGGAAACATTGTCGCCTTCCTCAACCTCCCTTCAGCCTTCACTCCTGTTAGAGAGATACAAAAAAACGAACAATTTGGAAAGGAGAATCTTATTCGTATACAATTAAGGGATAAGATTCTCCCCGCATTACTCAAAGTATTAAAAGGTAAAGGTGTATTAAAAATGAGCACTGATCAAGTTAAAGATATTAAGTCGGCCATTGGTGCGCAACAAGATCACATTTTTACTGCCTTCAATAATGGCGCTGCTCAATTGCAGAAAGAGCTGGACGAAGTCAAACAACTTCTCGTCTCTCGTTCTGCCTCTTCTAGCCCAGATGCTGATTTGATAGCGGAAAATGCACGACTAAAAGAACAACTGGCTCAGAAAGATGAGTTAATAGCAAAATTAATAAATAAATTAGGGTAATCCCCCTCTCTCTCCCGTACAATAAATCTAAAAGTAAATTAATGTCCTCTAAAAATAGCTCTTTTTTGAAGAAGGGCTATTTTTTCGTAAATATTTATTTATAAAGATAAAAACATTATTCTCTTTGGGTTAGCTGCACTTTCTATATTGCGCAATGGTTGAGTTTACCTTTCACTCACTCTACTTATCCAAGCTTGTATGACATTGAGGTAGAAGACATACAAAGTACGGGGAATAAAGAACACCATCGTGAGCAGATATTTTGATAAATCAACAAAGGCTTGCACCCATGTGTGTAGCCAAGAGATCTCTTGCGCAGAAGGTGCATAGGAAGCTGTAATGCGAGGCTGAACAGCAACAGGAGGGTCGTTTTGAATACTAGTGGAAGCAGGCAAGACGGGCTTTGTGGAAGGTGGCGTTGAGGATGTTCTATTCGACGCTGTTCGTAAAGCTTGAAACTCTTCTCGAGAAAGAAGGGGAAATCTCTCGGTTCCTAACACTCGCTTCGCCTGCTGTTCTTGCAAAAAAGTATACATAGGGTAATTATCAGCCTCTAATGCACACATGAAAGGCGTTTTCCCATCTTCATTTTGAGTATCGAACAGGTTTTTATCCTTTTGCTGTTCCAATATAAACTGTGCTAACCATTCTGCAGAGTCAGGGTTTTGCACATAACAAGCCATATGCAAAAAAGTATTTTGTTCTTGCAATTCCCAGTTAATATCAAAATCAAGTCCTTTATCAACATATTGACGCAGTAAAAAAATAATCACATCTAATTGATCGAGGGTTTTTTGACGCCCCTCCTCATCAAATCCTAACCAATATGAAGGAGAAAGCTGATATGGATAGAAGGTACCTATTACTGTCTGCAAGGCCGTTTTTTGATAGTCATCTAGTTCATTAATTTCTATTTTTCTTTCTATAAGCAGTTGAACCATAGGCAAACATCCTTCTGCTGCAGAAATTTGTAGAAGACCTTGAGTGAACCGAAAATCTGGAAATTCGTCGAATAAATATTGTGCTATTGGGACATCATTATCAATAACCGCTCTCCATAATGCATTTCGACATGGGTGAAGGACAGCCCCATCATGCAGCCTATGCTTTTTCATATAGGCGCATACTTGCTTTACTATCGTGCAATTACCTTGTTTTACTGCTTCTTCTAGTAAATCAGGATTACGAGCTTCAGGATTGTGGGTTTGCGCAGGAAGCCAACGTAAACAAATTACTATACGCGCTTTTTTTCCACAGAGCCACGATAAAAAATCTTGCTCGCCCCTAATACTTGGTAATGCATTTTCTGAACAGATACGCTCTCTATCTATCATTCCAGCACGCATACAATCTTCAATGGTTATCGAGTCTTTTGTTTTTTCCAGCAGTTGTAATCCATAAAAGATTTGCCGCAGGGTTTTATCTCCGTATTTTTGCGCATCTTCGACAAAATTCCGAAACTGTTTAGGATTAGAGAGCCACTCTGATAGCTCTTCTATTGAGCCAAAACAAAAAATACTAGCTTTATAGAGTGCGGACCAAGCCTCAGGTTTGAGTTTCCCTCTTTGATATTCTGCAATATTCAATATTTCATTGAGCGTTAGACCAAATAATGTTTCTGTAAAAATTATTGACACTATTTCAAGCGGCAAATCAGTAAATAGCTTTTGCCATGCTTCGATAGCAATAAGGCTATTGCGCTCTATTACATCTTGCTCAGGGAGCGGAACCCATAGGGCATCTTCGCAGGCGATGGGTTTAGCTGCGGTTGCAGGAAGTGTTGGAGAAGGAATAGGCGTGATACGGTCCATAGTTTGGGTCCACAAAGCCAGCTGGTTATTAACAGGTCTTGGCCGGATACTGCTTATCGTTTTTTAACTTTATGGTATTGCGCAGGAGTCGCTTTTATCGCCTGCAAACGAGGTAGATGTAGGAGCAATACCTTTATCTGAATACTTTGGATATTTTTTCTTCTATTGGGTATCCGTCATTGCGCTGATAAGCAGTAGAGATTGATTAAACCTATCCCTGCTAGATCACTGTATTAATATTTTTTGTCTTGGCCATTATTTTATTAGGTACATGCTATTCCAAGCAGCATATGCAGATGTAGTTCTAGCCAATGAGGTTTTCTGTAAAACTTAAAAGCGACGCAAAGCTGAAAAGTATTTCATAAACACGTACTCACTGGAGTGATCTATGCCATTACCTCTTGCTGGAATTGGTGCATTTGCTGTGTTATCACAAATGGGAAGCGCCTCGGCCGCCGCCGCTATCACAGCTGCGGGTTCTGGATCAAGCACTACGATAGCGGGCGGCGCTGCTGTTGCCGCGACCCTTCTTGGTGGATCCAGCGTTGCCTATATAGCACAACTCCCAATAGAAGACCAGAATAGTAAAAAAACATTCACCTCAAACCCGATGGCGTCAGAAAAATTTGAAGCCAAACAAACTGCACCCTTACCTCGTCAAAGACCAGAAACCTCGCCTCCTATTGGTGCCATTGCGGCCCATGTTACTGAATCCAATACGACAGCAGCTAGCGCTATTATTGCCCCAACAGTGAGTATTGGCGAAGGAAATGCTGATATAGAACCAGCAAATCAAAACAACAGTACTCTATCTGTTCCAAGCAGCGAAATGCCATACCGCCTTGAAATCGAAGAAACTGCACTTGCACCTTTTGAAGTACCGCAAACAGGGGTGGGAAGCGTAACCCAAACCGTAGTCAGTGAAACCGCATCCAATACTGCTGCTGGAAGTGAGATGTTAGTAGCGAAATTAAATAATCGCATCAAAACTTCAGAAGAGCCTCACGGAATATTACAAAACAAAAATACGCGATTAAGAAATACAAATGCAAATACAAAATTAAGAAATCAAAATAAACAATTAGAAAATGAAGTTAAACAATTGAAGAGCCTTAATGCGCAATTAAGAATAGAAGTCAAGCAAAGTGGAGAAATAATTGCAGAATTAAGGCAAACAAATCAACAGCAGCAGTTAATAAACCAAAATTTGCTTGCTCAACTTAATGCATTCTCTGAACGATTACATGCTCTTGAGCAAGGTCATAGCAGTAGCCAGGTTACCAGTCAAAGTAACCGTCATCAGGAAAATGGCAGCGATACCGCACTCCTTCAGGCAGGTACTCAGTCCACTTCTCTAACGAACTCTATAGATAGGGTGCCGATGAATCCAACGTTGCCGCTACACCAAGATTTTGACCCTTCACAATCGCTTTCTCTTCCTCTTCCCCAGCCTCCTGTGGAAAATGCTCTTGTAATGCCCACATTGGACGAGCATGGCTCTTCGTCTACAGAAGGGGATAGTGACATGTCTGCATCCGGCTATACGGATTCAAGTGAGTCCTCTTACGTAGCTGCAAATGTACATGCTCTGGCCTAATGGCAATCTGTCTATTGTTAATCCTAATACCATAGATGATATTGCTTTCTGCGTATGAGTTATCCATACAATAGACAGCGCCATTTGCTCAGCGTCTCACCTCTTGAGCGTCACGCAACTGTTGATAAAATGTTCTCCAAGCTAATGCCTGTTCTCGCCATTGTTGACAGATGCTGGCGTTGGTGATGTGGGCATCGGCAAGTTCAGTAAACGAAATGCGGGAGGATCGATCATCAGCGCGTGTGGAGGTGGAGGGAGTAGCGCCGGTGAAAGCGGCGTTGTACAGGTACACGAAGCTAGGAGGCACAGACTGAGCCAGAGTATCGTCTGAATCCATATAGCGTGGAATCTGGCTGGTGAGGCGGCGTGCTTGATCTTCAATGGCGCTAAGATTGGCATGGGTTGTGGTTTCTGTGTGTGTGGCAATGTCATCTTGTATTTGGTGGGCGTGAAGCATGTTAGCTTGTAGACGGGCTAATCGCACCTCGTAACGAAGGGCTTGTATATGCCAAGCGGTATATCCCCCTATAGCGATGCCTACTAGCATAGCCCCTACCAGGCGTGAACCACTAAACCAACGCCATAGTGCACTTATCATCCTAGGACTCCAGAGCGCATGCCATGTGCTAGCCGTAATGCTCGTTCTTTCACTTGCCGCGCCCATGCAGAATCCAGCATATGTATGGCAGCTTGTGGATAAGCGCCTTGCTGGGTAGCATGCAGGGTTTGAGTAAATTGCAATAGTTTGGCAATACCCAAATTAAAACACAAGTTCATTAAGATACGCTGCCGTACCGCATCCAGTGTGCGCCACCACGGGCAATGCTGATCTAAATCATGCGCGGCGCGCTGAATATCGTTATCGAGCATTAGATCGTTTTCCTGCTGACTGATACCGATCGCATCCAGATTACGGCCTGTGCCGATCGTGAGATACCCTCTACTATCGCGGTAAGGCTTAAATCGAACCCCTTCATCACGTATGAGCTCTTCCCTTAAGCGGGGATAATTCAAGATCTCCATCATTCATTATCTCTTTTGCCCTGCTTGGGATCCTATAGGCCAACTGATCGCAGGAGGAAGAGCTCGTAACGCTTTTGCCCATTGATCAGCGTATGCAGGCCTTTTGGCTAGCGCATAAGCGGTTAAGCGATTTAATACGGGTAAATACGGTGCACTTAGCCCCACTAACGATGCAGGAATCTGCGGCAGAATAGCGCCGCTGCTTAGGGTTCCTGCACCCCATAAAAGGCGCGCTGCAGTGCCAGAATCCGGATAGCCTGGGCCGAGCACGTGTACGCCTGCATCGGATAAATCTTGCATTAACGCTCGCCCTCGTGCGTAATTGCCTTTAGCTCTACTGGTTTCTGTAGAACGTACTGCAGCAGCAAGTTGCGAAGGGGTAAATACGCCTTCTTTTGCGCCTAATCGGCTTGCTGCATTGCGTATACGTACATAGTGCGCGTATGCGCGATTAATATTCGCGAGTTGTTCAGCATGGTCAGGATTCGTTCTTTCTAGCGCATGGCGTAATGCACGATGAATATCTTCCAACGCTCCACCTAATAAACGCTCATCGGCAGAGGCACTTTGGCCATATTTCGCCGCGAGCATGCCCAATTCACTTTCTACCCGTTTGACTTGACGCCCTGATATGACGGAGGATGTTTTGATGAGCTTTCTGCGTACCTGGTCGTCTAAGATACGTATCAGTTGTTTAGCACGTGAGATAGGCATCTGGCTGACCGCTTTTTCTCGAATACGTACCAGATCTAATACAAAGGGGGCATCAGCCCGAAAGGTGAGTTGGGGTAACAGCTTCTCATAGGATTCAGAGAGCGTGCGCGCAAGTTGTTCTACCCCCTCTCTGCCTATATCGCTAGAGGGGATTTTGCCAATCGGCGCTAATACCCGCGCATAGGCAGCACGATTGAGTTCTTCTACAGCTTGACGCTGCCGATAACGAATTGCGTCTCCTAATATCGGTGTACTGGCAAGCTTATCTTCTAGTTGAGCCAAGGTTCCACCGAGCATGCGCCCTGGGGTCGGTGTTACCCCTGCATTGAGTAAAGTCTGCACAGCAGGATTACGAGACGCTTTGGGACTGACTATACGGGCTATTCCTGCTCCAGCGAGGGGAAGTAATCCTCCTGCAATGGCCCCGTTCAGGGCTTGCTGCTGTTTTTCCGTCGTGAAATGGCTGTTGGTGGTAGTAATGGGTTGCAGTGTGCTGGCGGCCGTACTTATTGCAGCACTATGGCCCATTTTTTTTAGCAATGGAGCAGCGCGCTGTGCGGCGCTGGCTCCTCCCGTAAAGAGCGCAGGCCCCATTTGTCCACCGAATCGAAAAATGCCTGCCGTGACAGGATCCGGTGTTTTAGCTTGATAGTCTGCTTCCCGCTCTGAAAGTAAACGATCTAATTTCTCCACTTGCTGTTTTGCCCACCCAGCATGACGAGAACGGGGGGCAAGGTGTTTTGCTACATCGGCATAACCATGGGCAAGAACCTGCGCTCCACCCCATACGGGATCTGATAGACCCTGCAAAAGCCCTCGCCCTGCTTCAATATGCGCTTGTAATGCTGCAGCCGGTAAGCCTTTGACCATTGTACTCAGATGTGGCGATGCGGCAGGTTGAGGTGTTTCTGCTATAGGGGCAGCTTCTATCGTGTCAAACTGCGCAAAAGGATTGGGTGATGGGGCAGCAGACTGCCTCCGCTGTTGTCCAAATTGCGCAAAGGGATTGTTTTCTGTACTCATGATCCCAACACCTGCGTAGCAGAACCCGGGCCATAATATTCGTCAAAGGCCTCACGTAAGTGTGGATGGCGTTTTAAATGCTCGATGGCTTGAGTAGGTATAGTGCTTGGAATTGCTGCTTCAGGCATAAGCTTAGCAGGCTCTATTTCTTGTTTAGCCTGTGGATAATCCTCTTGCATTGCTTGGTGTAACCGCCCTTTGGTTTGCTGCACATAATCCATAATATTTTGCAGGCTGGCTTGCATCGCAGCAGCGGATTGACTGTGTTCTAAGGATGCCAAGCTATTTTGTAAGCTTTGTACTTCAAAATTACTCACATTCCCTAATGCACCACCGGTTTTAGAGGCATCACGCATCGCTTGCAGCGCAGCAAAGCCCACTTGAGTTTTAAGATTATGCAGACGCGCGTCTAAGTCCGATGCAGCACTTCCTGGGAAATTGGGTACACGTCCCATCGCACCTGTAATGCGAGATAGCACAGGATGGTCTTTAACTTCTTGCGCAGCCATCGCTAGCCGATCCAACTGCGCCACACTTCCGGCTAAAGCAGTTTTTGCTCGATGTGCAGCGTTTTGCGCGCGATTGGCAATGGGTTCACCATTTTCCATCGTAACCGGCGTGGCAATATTTCGATCGAGATCAATGATTCGGCCATACTCCGCGTCATAATGTTTGCGTGGAGAAGGGGTTTGAATATGTGCTGCGAGCGCAGGAGCTGCAAGTACTCCTTGTCCTGTTTCACGATTGAGCGCATAGCCGGTGGTTCCTAAGCCCGCATAGGGTTCATGCGGTTTGCCTTCTAAAAGGGCATTCAAAAATCCTACCGTGGAATGATCAGTCTTGCCTGCATGCTGATTGAGCACCTCTTGCCTAAACTGGCCTTTTTGCGCATTAAGCCCACCCTGCGTGAGCGTTGTGGGATTTGCCTGATTGCCGAGTAATTGCATTAGCAGCAATAGATTTTTTTCATAGCCTTGTGTATCGGGGCGAGCAGCTAGCGCTTGCATCGCTTGCTCGCGCTGCTGTTGCGCATAATCAGCAGCATGGGCCTCGATGGCTGTTTTACGAGCTGAACTGGCTGCATGTTCCATCTGTGCACCCAGCAATGCCTGTTGCTGTGCATGTTGTGCACGCACTGCCGGCCCTGTCGCTAACGCTTGAAAAATTTGCCGAAGGCCTGCATTGATCGGATCCGCAGAAAGGCCATTGAGCATAGATCGCATAAGGTTCCTCCACTTAATACTGCTGTAAGCCATACCGGCTATGGGGATTAAGCCTCCACAGGCCATTGGGTTTTAGACCTGCCAGGCTCATTCCTGTGGATAGTGCAGGCAATGCCCATTTGGAAGAGGCCATCGTAGAGGCGCCACTGAATCCTCCCGCCATCCCCATGGTTCCCGCACCTTTTAATAGCTCTCCTGCTAATTGCTGCCACATATTAGGAATACCGGCTTCTTGGATTGCTATTTGATCGGCTTGAGCAATACCGTGCGCATCTCGGCCTAGTCGGTCGAGGTTTTGCCCTGTATCGGCAAGTTGGAGTCCTTCTTGCTGTCGAAGTCGACCAGCGGACATCGTTTTGCCCAGAAGTTTTGCCAATGCCTCAGCCGATTCCCGCTGTCGGGCCTGTGCACGATGCCGTGCATTCAGATAATCTTGTGAAACCTCCCCCTGTACCGCAGAGGCTTCTTCTTGCTTAGGCTGTGCTTGGCGTACCGGTTCCATCAAATCGTGGTCTATCCGTTCAGCGATCTCTTGTTGCTGCTGTTGGCGATGCTCAGGCGCATAGTCTTTGACCCGATCCAGTACAGCTTGTTCAGCTTGCTGTTGATAGCCACGCTGGCGTTGTAGGGATTCTTGTAGGACTCGTTGCTGGCGTGCTTGAGCTTGGGACTGTGCGTGATATTGCAATGCGCTGCCTGCAATCATCGATATCAATCCTGCTAAGGCTAGATCATCTATTCCGAACATAGAGCACCTCTTGTCATTAATATTTGCTAACGCCCGGCATACCGCGATCGCGGTGAAGTAGGCGCATACCATGGAGAGGAGCCATATTGCCCTTGTGCTCCATGCAACCCGTTAGATTGCAGCGCCATATACGCCCAGGCGAGATTGCTAAACAGATCGCCTATCGTTGACCCAGCGCGCTGTGCAGCCGCATTCTTGGCATTGGTTTCTAGCCCGGATAAAGCCAGTTGAGCTGCTTGCCCAGTATCCATGCCAGTTTGCGCCATCGAGGTTAAATTCTGGCGCGTACGCTCATCCGCATTGCGTAAATCTGCCGCTGCGCCTTCGCCTAATCCTGCTGAACGCTCTAAACCTTCATTGTTGCGACGGGCAAGTTCGGATTGGCTATCTATATCTGCCGATCCGCCCATCAAGCCTGCACGCGCTAACCCAAATCGATTGGTGCGGGAGACTTGATCAAACTGACGATTTACGTCTTGGGTATTGAGATCGGTAATTGCTTTTTTTTGTTCATCGTACAGCGCTTGGCGACCTGCATGATCTGTGCCTCCAAATACTTCATTTATTTTAGAGACCGCTTCTTTAACGCGCCGTTGTCGCTCGGCTTCCATTTCATAGGCAGCACCTGCGCCGCCGCCTTTATGTGGCATAAGGCGTGCGCCGCGTTGCATCGGCCAAGCTAAAAGATGCGGACCGCCATATTCCAGTGCCGCCTGGGTAGCTAACTGTTCAAGAGAAGTTATTTTTGACATGTGGCGCTCCTTCATAGGTTGTAGTGCATCGTTTGATAAACATTTAGAAACCCGTACCGCCTAAGCAGTCTTGTCATTGAAGGGTGACACGAAGCCTGAATCTTTTGTGCGCCAGCTTCTCGGCACCAGGCTTTGAAATCATGCCAAAATTTATTGAACGCTTCTGCTAACCCTTGCCCGGCTAGCGCCAAAATATTGACCGCCATAAATCGTGGATACACCATAAACTCAAAAGCGATTGCCAATTGCACCTGCCCTTCATTCTCTATCATCCCTAGGGTGATATGGCCTTGCCGCGCCAAGCAATATAAATCTTCAACATCAAACTCACCCTGCGTAGCTTTACCCACAACACGCTCAAACAGCGGTGCCAAGCGGGCAAAGTATGCCTCTAATTCAGATGGATCGACTAAGAAGTTGATTTGCATGTGCAGCTCCTATCTTTTGGCCTGATGTAGATAGGCAAAAATGAAAAAATAAATGTTTTTTAATCAGTATGCAGTTTGCATTTACTGCTTATTAAGAATAAATTCAAAAATTTAATTTTTGGCTCGTAAAAAGTGAGGAAATCGTGAATGTATCAGATGTAAATAAATTGCAAGAACGTTCTTATATTACATACTCCAAGGGCAATGAAATACATTCTAAAGATCTATGCTTGGAAAACGATAGCGCTTCCCAGAATAGGGTTTCTCCTTCTGCTACCTTTTCTGATTTGCCAACAGAATTAGTAAGCATGATTTTAAATGTCATTCCAAAATTATATTCACCAAAAGAGTCTATGCAGCAATTATCTGTGCTTATGTTGGTTAATAAAGAATTATTTTTTGAGGCAATAAAAGTTAAGCATAGGATATTTTTTTCTGAATTCGAAAAGTTATTGGTTGATAGCGCGGATATAGACTCGCAAAGCCCTGAGTATCAAATGGATTGGTGTGAAAGAGCGACTTCTAGAATTACACAAAAAACCGAATTCTCATATAATCAAACCAATTTTGGCATTGACTTTATTATTAATAAAGTACAGCATATTTGCTTCGATTTTGTTTTTTTCTCATCCACTGTGAATCAGTGTAATAAACTAATGGATATGGTATTTCATGCTTTGCTAAAAAAAACCAATATAAAAACATTGGACTTGCCTTTGTCTAGCGAATGCAATTATGATAAATATAAATTCACATCCAACTTTTTATGGGTGTTACATAAAAATTCAGAATTGAGCAGTATTCCATTCTTCTGTGTGGACAGTGATGAGTTTGACATAAAATATATTCCAACTTTGTTGCAATTATTATCAGGTAAAAATATTGATTCTTTTAGTTTAGGCTTAGATAAAAATAAAAGACCCGCGTTAAATGCATTTTCAAAGTATTTAAAAAATATCAATATTAAAGAGTTCTCAGCAGATTTTGCTGGTCTTGCAAATGGAGAGGCATTACATCTAATTGAAAATCTGCCAGAAAAGCTAAAAACCATATCATTAAGCTGTAATAATATTGACCGTAATGGCGCAAAAAATATTTTTAAAAAGTTGCAGAACATAGATGTTCAATATCTAGACTTAACCGGTAATCATTTGTCTGGCTATAAAGCTGATGATTTAAGAGCTATATCAAATTTTTTAACATTAGAGACAGTGCGTTTATCTGGCTGCCATTTAGACAATGAACGCCATAAATTTTCTGGTATAAAAAATAAGCATGGCGCAGACATTGAGTTTTTGTGGGACTAATCAGAAGTACTCTTTTATATTCCTAGCGGTTCATAAAATAAGGTGACCGCATCGAGCCTAAAGGGTTGGTTATCCTTGTGGGTAAATCTCAATGCAAAGGCGCGCCCAGTACAGCTCAGTGGTAAACGCCCGGTGCTACGTGTGTTTCCGCGCACACGCAGTACGGGCGTCACTGCGTTGGGATGCTGCTCATCAAAGGCTACGGAGAATGCACAGGTGCCTTGCGCGATGATTTCGGCGCCTAATAAGCGTTTGAGTTGCCCAGGAGCTTTGAGATCCAGCCACGGCGTTTCTATCTTCACTTCAAAGGGTGTGCCATTATCCGCATGCGCTTCATCAGAGAATTGCCAAATGGTGTCTCCCTGACGCAGATACAGCGTGCCTTCCATTTCAGCGAGTGCTGATACTTCAAACGGCAAGGTATAGCGGGACCACGCTGCAATGCGTGCGGTTCTCGATACCGAATAGACAAAGACCTCTTTGCCCAGCATGCACAGATACTGCCCCGTCCCTGCGTAATAGCGTGCAAGCGGTTCGATTTGCAGATTTTGTAAGCTTTTTTTTACCAATGGATCAATCGGACTGCCAATATCCACATCGGCTAAGCTGTTGGTATATTGCAAAGTCGTAATCGAACGGAATCCCGCACTCGATAAAAAGTACAAATCCCCCGATACGGTAGCCACGGTGAATGGGAAATGTGTGCCGACATTTTTTACAATGTCCAATAAGCGCATCGCACTAGGATCAGGATCGGCTTGCCAAATCTGTGCTTCTTCATGCGAGAGCACGACCAGATTATTGCTATACATCCCCAAAGCCTTCGCCATCCGATCGCCATGGAAATTCAGCCCCGTCGGTAAAAACCCCGCATTGTTCTCCAAAGTCCAATTGCGCGGGTTACCGGTGGCGCAATAGCGCACCACATCATTGTTGGTGGCAAAGAGTTTGCTGGCTGCTTTGATTACACAGGGTGAATGCGGGCATTGCTCATCTTCTATGGCACTTTTTTCACTATGATCGAGGTAGTGATGCACGGTACTACCGTCTTCGTATTCAATGGCGGTATAAATCAGGCCGTGAAAGGTATCGACAAAAGGCACACTTTTGAGTGCCTGCTCTCCTTTGGGGTGCGTGACCTTGTGCGCTACAAAGCGTGTATCTGCATGGGTTATATGTCCTTCCCCATAAAACGTATGCAGTTGTCCACCTGCTGCAAAAAGGCCGCTGGTTCCTGGCTCTAAAGTGGCCACTTTGACCAACCCAGGGCGCTTTTGCGCTGCTAGGCCGGTGGTTACATAGGCATTGCACATTTCACGCAGCCGATTGGCATCCGATACCGATTCGCCTTTACGCCAATCAATCCCCAAATCAAAGCGATCAAACGTGATGGTCTGCATAGCCCCTATCCACGCATAAAATAGCGCCGTTGTCCATGTTGCCGGCTTTGATATTCGCGCAACAACGCATCAAATGCTTTACCCGCTACAGCAGCATCGGCATGCCGGTAATGCGCTTTGGCCGAAGCGATGGCATACAGTAAAAGCAGTTTCTCCGGTACACCGGGCCTATCTGCATCTTGCGTAAGCCTTGGCAATGCTGCGTGATAGGTAATAATGATGGTATAGCGTGCATTCGGCGTGGGCCACAGCAATAATTGATCGTTTAAGCTATCGTAATAGCGGGGACTATCGCGCGCTATTTGCGATTCACGTTGATGCGCGCTGATCCCTTGTACCAGCCGCGCATAGTGTCCTGCATGCTGCACCCCCACTTCTTGCACTCTATGCGGGTCTATTGCTTGATCTCTGGTGCGGTCGTGCCAGTCATATAAGCGTTCTCCAGGAGAAGTCACCATAGATGCTGTGCAAGGACTTTGATTGCCCTGCGTCTGTGCATACACATATTCCTGCGCTTCTTGCAAAAAGGAATTCAGTTCAGCACGATTGCTTTCTGCAGCAGGGCCTTGGGATACAAATCCCAGTCGGGTGCAAAGCTCAGCCCGTAATGCGCCCAGCGTTTGATTAGTGCTTGCCATCAGAGCTGGTTATCCAACGCTGTACCCCAGCTTCAAGTACCGATTGTCCACATATGCCTAAAGCAGAACCTAAGCCGATCAGCGCCGTTACAGAGAGATCTGGGATCATGGCGAGTGCAGCTCCAGCTACCATACTCAAGGCGGCTCCGATAATCACCCGCCCCGCACACAAGCGCAGCGTGAGCTTTTCGCCTCCGGCGAGCAGTTTGCCCAGTGCAATCAATGCTCCTATAAGGGCCAATTCAATAAGCGATTTGCTTTCTGTGTCAGGTGTCATTCGCAGGCTCTATGAAAGGTAATGTGGCTGTAAAAATAGGCGCTGGTGCAGTGGGCCACTCAATCTGCTCAGGAAAGCCAGCTTGCTGTTCTAGTGTCCTCAAAGCGAGCTGATAGCTAGCCCATTCCCGAAAGCGGCTTGCTTGATCGGTATCCAAAATACCGGCTACAAAAGCATCATTCAGCCCTCGAGTGGCTATTTCTGCATGGCGTAAACCCGCATCACGTTGTGCTTCGATGACATTCAACAGTGCTTGAGGGTCGGGTAAATACGGTGCAATAGCACCATATTTACCCGCTACACATTCTTCGTAGATCGTGCGGCCCAGTAGCTCAGGATCTGTTGGCATCGCCTGGAAATTGATCTCGTCATGCACGTCTGACACCAAAGTACACAAAATTGCCGTGTGCTCTACATCGCTCCATCGAGGGTTATAAATGGTGTAACTCATGCGACCCTCACCAATAAACGTATAGCGCCCCAACCTGAATTACATAGGATGCGCCAGGAACCTGGGCGACTGGGAACGGTAATGATGGCTCCATCAGCAGGAACCGGATTGGTTAAACTGATCAATTGCAGACTGCCTACGCCGTTGAGCGCCATAGCACTACTGGGTGTAAAGGCGGTATGCAAATACCCATATTTGCCTGTCCAAATTGCATCATCCTTTTCTATGCGCAGCTTCCATTGCCCATCTTGATCTATAAATCCCACTGCATCGTTACGATGCAAAATGCCGCGCACTGCACCGCTTTCAGTATCTTGAAGCCCTAACCAGGACTCAAGCATGAGTTGGCCTGCCAGAATTTGATCGCCCGTATTATTAAGTTTGGTGTTTGGATCAAAATTGGATCGGGTCCAGGTATCTTCCATATTGGCAGGCGTATAGCCCAGATGTTCAGCAACTGCACCTACCGCAAGCTTTGTGCTGGTTACTGCTTCATCGAGTAGGTGATCGGTTGTTACTGCCCATTCGCCTAATTTATCTTGAGTTACCGCACCATGGACTAATTTATCGGTGCTGACCGTATGATCTGCGGGTGTGCCGAGTTGTGTGGCCTCATCGACTTTCTGCCGTACGATTTTTTCTAGGCGCCGCGCTTCGCCTGCAGAATGGGCTGCTGCATGCATAGATTGGCTGGCGCGTTCGGCTTCTTGATTGGCAAGGGTGGCATCTAGCTGTGCTGCGTGTGCGCTTTGCGCAGCATGACGCGCATGCACAGCGGCAGATTTACTGGAATAGGAGGCATGTTTTTGTGCAAGAGCGGCTTTATCGGCTGCTTCTTGCGCGCCAGCATGCGCATTTTCGGTAGCGTGGGCACTGAGCGCAGCCTCTTTAGCAGCGTGTTGAGATTCCTCACAGGCGCTTTGTGCTTTTTTACTAGCCGTGTGCGCAGCGGTTTCGCTTCGTTGTGCGTGGTTCTCAGATTGTTGTGCCGCCTGCGCAGAAGCATTCGCTTGCTTGGCTGCTTTACGGCTTTCTTCTAAGCGTCCATCAATGTTTTTCGACAGATGTTGAATCAGCTCTTCTTTAAAACGGTTGGAAACCGTATCTGCATCGACAATCCCATCTTGCAAGGCACCATCATCGCGTTGTATTTGCGAGAGATTTTGGCGTAAGCCATTGATGGAGAGCGAGGCTGCATCAAACTCAGCATTCAGCGCAACATGGTCCGTTTGGTCGCCGTTATCCTGCATAAAGTTTTTACGGCGTTCGTAGCGGGGAGCTTGCATCATTCCTCCTTATGATGCCGAAGGCGTAGAGACAACAGTAGAAGATCTGCTCTTGGACGCTGATTTAGCGGTTTGCTGTAAGCGTTGCGCAAGCTGACCGCTATGCTCCTCGCCATAAATGCTACGTACCACTTCTTCTCCGAATTTGAGCGTCAAGCGTTTATATTCTTGCTTTTCATCAATCGGATACGTCCCCGTTAACGCGCTATCCTCCACATTCTCTATCCCATAGAGCACCTGCAAAATAGGCAATTCATGGGCGGCTATCGTCGTGGGGGTGGTCGTCTGCGCATCTCGGCGCACACGGATGTGGTGTAAATCACAATGCATCATCATTGCCGCTCCTCTATTGAATCGCCAAAACCGCATGCGCATTGGCACGCGACATCGTGAGCGCACAGCGCACCGTAATCATTGCGTAGAGTGCGAGCGTGTTATGGGGGCGCGTCGGGGTGACGATATGTACATCATCATCGCGATATTTAAAATATTTGAAATTGAGGAAATAACAGCGCTTTTCCCATGGAATCAGCGGGGTTTCGAGTGCATCGAGGGTTTCAAAGTGCGGGTCCCAGACGATTTCTACGCCTTTGAAGTACAGACCGGTACTGCCTGCTGTCCCCACGCCGGCATCGAGCGTTTTAGGACGCGCTGCTTCCGCGTTTTGCACCACCCTGATTTCTTGTCGATACGCATCTAAAAAAGCGGATCCCGCCAAAATAAAATCGGGCGCGCCGCCATTACGAATACAGCGCCGCCAAGCTTGCTCCATATGCATACTCAAATTGCCTGAACGGCCAGTTTCAATGCCGGTATAGGTGGTATTGCGCCACCATGGCATTTTTTCTCGATCGAGGCCGCCTAATATGCCGTTAGAAGGATCAACCGATACGAGCGCATCGAGGCCGGTTACCGCATCCGCAGAAGAAGTGCCATCGCGATGTAGCTCGGTATCTAAGCGATCTAAAAACCCCAGTTTGAGGCTTTCCATTTGCTCATCGAGCAAATTGAGCAGTTGCACTTTCTCATTCTGCTCGAGTCGATGTTCGCCGTGCTTGCCTTCGCGTACGTCAATACCCGCACCGAAGAGGCGGTCATAGTCTAAATACAGTCCATCTACGGCGCGTCGCCACGGAAATTGCACTTGCTCCGTGGTATGGCGTTTATTGAATTCAACCAGGGTTTCGCCATAAGCCCAGGCGAAATGACTGCCATAGTCTTTACGCACGTTCTCGACGATATGCTGGCGTGCTCCAAAAAAGAGTTTGCGCTTGGATAAACAGCGTTTCAGGAGTGGGCGCTCCACACCGATTTGATCGATGGGGATATTGCGTAAATAGTCGTCGAGCGAGACTTTGGTCAGTTCGCGTAGATCATGCGCAGAGATAGGCATACTGAGTATCCAGTGGAAAAAGCACCATGACCGTTTTAGCCACGCAGAGAAAAAATTCTGCACGTCATAAACGGCCTACTTTCCACACCGGCCCCGCACGCCACACGGGAAAATAATGCTCACAGCGCTTGCAAGGGTACAACTCCATTGCAAACTATTTGTATAAATAGTGCATGAGAAAAGCGCTACCGGACGCGACCCCGGCGATCACAGCGACACATTGCGGTGGGCAATCTTTACTTTTTTAACCCACAGCTGCCGCACGCGACGCTCGGCTTCCAGCGATTCAGTCTGCAGATTGCAAAGTAAAAGATTTTTTACAAAGTGCAGTGTGCACGGTATTTTAAATACGGTGGTATTTTTTTAAAAATACATTTCCTAGTAAAAGACCTGAGTGTATTAGGTAGTAGTGCCTGATAGAAATGTTCAAATTCATACACCTAGGAGGCTGATTTTTGGTTGGTGTTATGTATCTATGCAATAGATGCATGTACTTGATGCAATAGGATAAATGATGAACTCTAATAATGTGTCGCGTGTTTCCACTCCATGTTTCCCTACTCAATATATTCCTTCTGAAAATCCAGTCCAACCATCACAGGAAATAGCACAGGCTGCACCTCAAAAATTTTCTTTGGAAAAATACAGTCGCCAAGCTTTGCCTCCTCTACCTAATGAAATAGCGTTGCAAATATTCGATTTTTTATCGCACTCTTTATCGACTCCAAAAGATTTTATCGAATTGATGCTAATAAGCCCTCCATTCTGCGGAGTGATACGTAGTTTGCTTGCGACAACAGATAC
This sequence comes from Mycoavidus cysteinexigens, assembly GCA_031963365.1. Taxonomy (GTDB): domain Bacteria; phylum Pseudomonadota; class Gammaproteobacteria; order Burkholderiales; family Burkholderiaceae; genus JASSUD01. The sequence goes on along the minus strand of JASSUF010000001.1, from coordinate 15,756 downwards.
GTACGCGCGATCTATATGGAGTCAAGCCCAAGAAAAATGGAGTGGTGAAAAAATTGATGCCATTACAAGAAATAATAATACATTAACCGAGGAGGAAATTAAATATAACATTGAAAAAGTGATTGAAAATATACAGCATGTGCATATCAAGATTAGTTCGATGGGTAATTATGACATAGAGGATAGTAATATTATTTTGCACGCTGTAGATATCCATCGATTTTTTACAACACTACAAGCGATGGAAAACAAACAAAATCTTGAAAGTTTATATTTTGATGCAGGTTTTATATATACCGCTGAAAATTCTATTATTGATAGAATCATACAGCTTCTTAAGAGCTGTAGAAGTATAAGAGAGACGAAGTTTTCTTTAAGATATAGCAATTTTATCGCGCAGAATTTGTTAGCTCTTGGACCTGAAATTAAAAACACGATTTCAAGTTTTGAATTTACTAGAAGCGCTATGTTTTCTGCTCCTTCTTTTTGTTCTTCTGGAGATATTCAACCCGGTTGGGTAAAAGATTTTATTTCCAATTTTACACAATCAACTATTTCTGATTTGCGATTGGAGGGCGTTGGCATCCGTGATGAAGATATAAAACTATTGATAGGAATTTTACCGATAAGTCTTAAAGTATTATCCTTTGGAGGAAACGATATTGGGGACGAAGGGGTTAAAAGTTTAAGTATGATTCTCATAGAAAAAATGGAGGGATCCTATTTGTATAAAAATTTTCAAAAATTAGATTTATACACCAATAGAATTAGCCATGTAGGGATACAATACATATTGAAAATATTAGAAAAAGGAATATATTCATTAAATATTTGTTATAATAACATCGGTGATGTAGGCGTTAATAATTTAATGGCGGCCATTCCATACTCGCACAAAATAAATTTTATGGATATCCGTTTTAATGGCGCGCAGCCACTTCCTGACGTGGAGCGCAGAAATAAAGATTTAGAGTCTGTATATGTTATGCAAGATATAGAAATGGATGATGGATAAATCCTTTAGAGATAAAAACACTGTTAAAGCACCATATATAGGGTTTTGATCATCCAGACCGCCTTCTTTTAGACCGTACCCAAGTAAAACGCATTTTTTGAGGATAGCGCCTTACTGCACGAATGGTAGTATCACGCTGTTTTGCTTTTATGGATCCTTTAAGCTGTTCTTTGCCTAGCGCGCTTATTATTTCCTTCCACCAAAATAGCGCAAAGTATTTTTCCAGCGTCTTCCACTGCCTTCTACGCCTTTCCCACTGCGCATGTGCGTGGGCAATATCGCGTTCATAGAGCACATACACCAACCGCAGACAGGCTAGACTACACGCCGACAAAATAGAAACCAGCGCCGTTGCTGTACAGACTATTCCCACCGCTTGGATAATCACTGCTGAAAACACCCCCGCTACAATAATAGCCACCGACAGATAAAAGACCGATTGCTGTGCTTTGGCCCGAGGGCTACAGTCCTCAAAAAATATTTCTATTTCCTGCATGACTGCATTTAAATGGCAGAGGCGGTCTAAAATCGCATCCTGTTCTTCAACATATAAGCAGGCCTTTGCGGATGGCTGCAGATCCTCGCATGCTTGTTTATATTCCTGGAGTAAGCATGCCAGGTAATCTTGCTGCGCGGTTTCCAGTCCTGACTGGCGAAACCAAGCATCTTCTTGTAAATCTTGCTGCACCATGCCCCATTGGTCCAGCAACTGCCTAGTCATATTGCGTTTGCAGGGTGGCTTACATCGCGTTTGATTGGTAAATGAAGTAGATTTTTCAAAACCCGTAGCAGCGGTAATCTGTTTGGAAAAAATCTCCTGATACTTACGCTCCTTCGGGTAATCGAATGAACGGTAAGAAGAGCCATTGCAAAAAGACAAAGACACCGGAAAGCACACCATCACGCACTCCCTCAAGTAAAGTCTCAAAATAGTATCTCTACAAAGCAATAGAAAGCCTTTTGCTATAACCCCATTGCTTCCATACGCTGCGCTAACCGATCTGCAGGTGCGCTTTGTCCAGAGATACCAGGTTGCCCCAGCGCTGCGGAGCTACTGCGCAGTGGCGTTGGCATGCTGCGTGACGCAGGAGCGATACGGATCTGTTCATACATCCACTTAATGGCATGTTCCCACTGTGTGGGCTGATACGTTTGCACAAATGCCTGCACATTGGCCGGTTGTGCAAAATGCGCTTGAATTGCCTGCATACGGGCTGCATGGTCTACTTTGTGCGCGTTTTGCTGTAAATATGCAGCTATCGATTGCTGTCCTTGCGTCACCGCTCTTTCAAATTGCACCTGGTCTTGCTGCGCTTGCGTATGAGTTTGAACGTGCTGTTCAATGGCGTGGTGTTGCCTACGCAATGTGGCCATTTCGAGTGCCCGTGCACGGGAAAGCGTGCCTTGTTGTACTTCTTGCCCTAAATCGGGGTAGTCTGCTAGGGCATCGACGCCTGGGAGTTCTACACCGAGTTTTTGGCAGAGGCTCGCACGCTGTGCTTCGACCATTTGAAGCGCCGTATGCAAATCTGCCGCTTCCCCCGAGCGCACCAATGACCCGAATTCAAAGGTCTGTGCTAACTCCTCTGGCGTCATTCCCGTAGCTTGAAACATACCGCGGATCTGCTGTAACTCGTCTTCTACCTGCCGACGCTCTGCTAACATATTCTGAATGCGTGTTCTGCTGCGCTCGGACTTCACGCCTTTTAGGAGATCGGCTTCTTCGGTATCTACTGCCGTATCGTTGGGTTCTGCTGGCGCGTCAGGGTTTGGCGTAGATTCGGCTTCTGATGCGCTTGCAGCTTCCTCTAGTGATTGCTCCTCCGGTTTGGTTTCGCTTAATGTATCGAGCATCGCTTGCAAACGGGGTGCAGGGTGGTCTGAGTGAGAAGCTTCTGGCGTGTCAGGATTTGCTGCCGATGCAGGAACTTCTGCAGCTTCTTCGTCATATTCTCCTTCGGAAGCAGCTCCTGCGCTTGAAGGCCATGCAGTATCGGTATCGTTTTCCATCGTGTATTACTCCTTTTATGCGGCCGACATGCCCATACCTAGACCATTTTCTACAGGTCCTTCTGGCTTAGGCGGCGGGGCCATTTTTGGAATGAGCGTTTCGACATCGACGTCCTCATTCTCATCAAATACTTTGACGATAATGCGTAACAACGCTTCTAATGGTGCGGCTTCTTCGCCTTTGGCGCGCAGCTGCATCAATTGCTCGATAAGAGGCACAATCTTCGGCAACAACTCCATCCAGGCTTTTTGTTTTTCCAACGTATCGGGTGCCCCGCTGGTACCTGCCCGTATCCTCACTTGCACCATGTCAAAAACTTGTGCTTTGCTGAGTTCCGGCCAGTCATAGCTTGGCTGTTCTTCAACTATGGAGCGACCTTCGATAATGCGCGTGCTCATAATGGGCGGCCCCATATAACGCTGCACCTGCTGCGGGGTGAGTTCCTGTAACAGCATTTGTGCGACATATTGCGCAATCTGCTGCAACCAGCCTTTGAGTTTGTCTAAAAACTCCGATACACGGCCTGTAAGCGCTTTGTCCATCAAAGCCGCTTCGGTTGCTGTTTTTGCTTGCGCAATCATTGAGCGCGAGGCATCTTGCAAACCAGTGACTTGCTCCCAATCTTGGCGAATAGGGCTGGTGTCATAATCTGCTGGGTGGATCGGTATGTTTTGGCCGGGTTGAATCACTTGCTGAATAGGGAGTCCATTACTTTGTACCAATACAATTTCGCCCAGCGTGGCTTGGGTATGGCGTTGTATGGTTTCTGGCGCCGTATCGGTCGATACAATCCAGTGGGGACGATTAGCATGACGATGTGCGGCAAATTTATCGCGGGTGTCGTTATGCTCGTTTTGGAGTTTTTCGGTCAAATCGACGAGGCATGGGCCAATGAGTTTTCCAACTACCGTTGAAAACGGCAGGATAAAAAACGGATACCAGCGCGCCCCAACGCGAGGTGGGGTCCAAGGTTCACGTACAAAGAAGGGGCAGCCTTCCACCAGCGTATAGACGCGATCAGTGCGCCGATCCCAGACTTCGATCACACATATCTGTTGATCTTCATCTAGCGTGGGGGTGCAGGATGCCAATCGCCTATCTCGAGAAGCGGTGGCTTGATCAAAGGGCTGGTTATAAGGGGTCGCGCCGCGTAAATCGACGCCATAGCGTGCTTGCGCTTCCTGCCGATTCATCGGAATACGCTGCGCCATCCAGCCTGCTTGATACAAATTACAAAATTCTTTGATATCGGGGTCGATCAGCAAATGGTCTGCCGATACGAGATCGATAACCAGGCCCTCTGCATGACTTATATCCTCGTGTGTTTTTAAACTGGCGATAAGCTGCGCAGATTCTCCTTGTTGTGCTTCTTGATCGATACCCGCTACAGGATCATGCATATCCTGGTGCAATGGTGTTAACTGCGAGCTATGCGTCTCGCTATCGTGTAGATGCCCCGCCATCATCGGATCGCTCTGTGCTTCGCGCTGATACATCACTTTTACAATACCGAAATAGCAGGTCATCGCCGATGACACGGCGTCTTTAGCGCGATCTTTGAGATTGGCATCGAGGAGCGCGCGATTAATTACCGTTTGCAACGTGTGACAAAACAGCGATAAACGTTGCTGTGGATAGCGAGAGGTGACACTGATTTCAGGATCACGGGCGTATATATTGGGCAATATGGCCGCTATCGTCGAAAAAATCAGATTGGCCCGTAACCGACAAAATTCTGAACTAGCGGGATCTTGTGTTACATCAAACCCCGCCACCAAATCCTGGTTATGCGCCATGCGTTTGTGCCATATCGACCACTGATCTTTGGCGCGTTCTAGCCGTTGCATCCAGCGTTGTGCCAAGGCCTCGGATTCTGGATGCGGCAGATTGACTGCAGAATTTTCTGTGGCTGACATCATCCAACGTACCTCTTCCACAAAGATTGAATAAAGTTGTCATGGTCGCTATGTTCTGGTGACGTTTGCGCGTTAGGCATAGCACGCCGTCGCATCACTCCATAGCGGGTTGCATCCCAGGCATGATCTTCTGCATCGCTATCGACGTCTTCAGGATTGTTAGGGTCGCCGTGTAGCTCTGGCACCGTGCGCAGCCAATGGGTGCAGGACTTAAAAACTTTGAAACGTCCTTCACAGAGCAAACGAATCATTTCTTGCGCACCATTCACTCGTGAGCCTGCCCCATTCCATGCAGGTAGCCAGCGTATGCTATGTTCGGCAAAGATCTGACCAATAGAGCGGTTTGCGCCGTACTGACTAAAAATAGAGGGATCCGCTAGGTTTTGGCGATAGACATAACCTAAGCGGGCGTCATGGTTTTCCATCGCTTGAATTTTTTTGGCAACGGTTGCCGCATCTTCTCGTGAGCCCACATTCGGTGTACCCCCGTAGCCATATAATTCGCGCCAAAGGTAGTGCACGCCATCTGGATCTAATGCAAACCACAGCACTGCATAGGGTTTGGCATATCCCCAATCCATTGCCTTCCAAACACGCCAAGTCGACGGAATAGGAAAAGGAGCCACAACATGCTGTTTGGATTGCCACACATTTTCTAAAAATGCGCCGGCGTGGATATCCCAAGAACCGTCTAACCAGGCTTGTCGGCGATTCACATCGCGTATGGCTTCAAGCGTGGGTAAGTAGTTGGGATCGTTTTGAAGTAGGTGCGTATTTTCGTGCAGCGTGCTGTGCAGGCGCACGCGAGGAAGTTGGCCGGATTCGCGGATAATGTGCCCCGAAGGCATCCCGCCAGAGCCAATGCGAAAGCGTGCTTTGACGACGCTGTGACCCGGGCCATAGGGATTACAGGTTGCGCGCACCATTCTGGGCATACCAGGGTGGGATGAGCGACAGGTGCTCTGCATCGACTCGTAAAACCCCAGCGTGCGCCAGTTTGTGAGTTCTTCAAATCCTAGCCACGGATATTCATGGCCGTGATAATTCCAATAATCGTCTTCAGATTGACCGTATCGGAAAAAAAGCTGCTCACCCGTCGGCCAGGTCCACACATAATCCGATGCATTAAAACGTGCTTCTGGAAAAATTTGTTTAAACCAATGCTTGGATTTGGCAACCACATCAGCAAGTTGGGGGTAAGTCAAACGAAATAGTGCGCCGCGCCAATGGGCTCCAAATCCCTGTCCTACATGCTTGGCAAAGCTCATTAGCAGCGCATCGGTTTTACCCCCGCCGCGCGTGCCTTCGAGCAATACCTCAAACACGGGGCACGACAAAAATAAAGTTTGGCTACCAGGATGAGGTGACCAAATCACGTTATCGGTTGAGGGACCCAGAGCAAGCGCAGTAGCAGTCATCTATGCCTCCTCACTTGCAGGCAGAGGAGGCCTAGATGACTGATTTTGCACCGTAGGTAGATCTGCTTGCAAAGCTGCTTGCTCCCAGACCGGCGGCGCAAGCACTGCAGGCACCACCAATACGCCTCCCACCAAAGGCTGCCCATTTTGACCGGTATGCTCCGCTTTGATTTGGCAGGGCAGCAATTTAGGGTAGATTTGCCCCCAAAAAATCCGCGCATTTGCGGCTTCTTCTTGTGCCCACGCCAGCATGCCGTCCACGCCTCCTAAACCTTGTGCAACACGCTCGATCACTTCTTTGACGGTGCGTGTAAGCTGATTGGGTGTGCCTTTATGCCGTCCACCACGCCGCTCTCCTGGTTTTGCGCCTCGACTCATGCTGGCTGCTCCTCGGAAATGGCATGATGGGCTTGCAAAGCGGCTATAACGGGAGCGCTCAGTTGCTTAAAACTGCTTTGATCTGGGCGAGTAACCGTTAACAAGCCTGAATGGGTTCCATGAGCCTGAATCTGCTGCGCCCCTTTCACATCGCCAATCAACACTGGCGGATCGCTTTTAAATCCATTGCACTGATTACTTGCCTCAGCCTCTCCTACCAACACCGCAGGCCAAGTGGTCAGCGGACCCAATTGGCGATATCCGCGATAGCGATTGACAAATTCATTGCGCACAAAGGGCCAATCGGGTTCTTTCTTTTGCCCCAATGCAATCCATCCCCCCATGTCCTGCAAGACTTGTTGAATGAAGGCATCATCAAACGTCACGCTGACATGCGTGCCTACTTTGCGTATAGCGGCTTCGACTTTGGACCAAGCCATCAGCGCGCTATCTTGCGTGGAGCCTTGCAGCAGTCGCACGACATCAGCAGGTTTAGGCAAAAACTGCCCGTTATCGGGGTTTACACAATGGCGGGTTAACGCATCATGCACCGCATGAAAATCAAAAGGCTGCATTGCATTCCACCAAATATTTCCGGTAAAGGTGGATAAATCCTGGCGATAGAATGAAAAAACATCGCTGAGCAAGGCAAAAAACGATGGCCGATCTCGATCATGCATGCTGTTCTCCTGCACTTTGCAAGTTATCCGTGCTGGCAATGGGATGACGCGCTAACACCACGTGCACATCTTCCCAATCGAAAATTTTCATCACACTCCACCACGCGTTGCCTGTAGATTCGGATAATGCTTTGCCATGCAGTACGTAGACATCACCAAGCAATGCAAAAAACGGCGCTCGATCTTGCTCGATCATCCGACTCTCCCAGCTATCAGGCGTGCTGCGATCTCGCGGTTATGCGCCTCTAGAGCAGCTTGCTTGCCTACCGCTTGACCTACCACGCGTTTTGTGGATTTCATCTGTGCTTGAATGCCAGCTGCGAGCCACTGCGCAGGCTCTAACGGCTTTTCCTGCATACAGCGCTGAGCTAATTCCCATGCCTCCATAGCCCCAAGCTGCTTAACCGCCGCACCCAACAAAGACCGCGCTGAGCGGTCCATTACCCCACGTTCAATCAACCACGGGACTGCCAAACGAAACAACGCATCTTGCGCATCCAAGCCGGATTGCGAGCTTTGCTCCGTTCCGTTAGGAACGGAATGTTTTTTAAATAAATCTCCTTCTCCCTTTCCTTCTCCTTCTCCCTCTCCTTCTCTTTTAAGAGCATTTTCCAAAGGAATTCCGGCGGAATTTTTTGAAATTCCACCGGAATGAGAAGAATTTTTAGAAATTTCACTGGAAAGAGAACTATGCTCTTCTCGAGCAGCGTTGGAATTCTTCACCAATTTCAAAGAAGTTTTTTGCTCTGCATGGGAAGATGGTGGAGTACATGTAGCTGTTTTTGCTTCTTCTTCCTGACTCATAGCAGGGTAGCCTGCCTGTTGCCATTGCTCAAAAGAAAGAATCTTGAATATGGTGCGCCCTTGCTCAGCACGTTTTTTATTGTGCTTGCGCATGCGGCCTTCAAATTTGACATAGTTATGCTGCAGTTTGAGCTTCCATGCAGCATTGGCTTTTTCTGCAACCACGGGGTGATACAAACGGCCATCACTACACTTTACGAATCCACGTAGCGCCCCCTTTTTAAATTTTTTCCAGACTTGGACACAACGGCCATATCCTGCAATACGCGCTAATACCCTATCGTCATCCGGCAAAGAGGCTGCAGGGACTTGATGCCATGACGCACACCACAGCAACATGGCCGCCCAACAGGCTTCTGGCGTTTCAAGCGCTGCGAGATCACTATCGCGCAATCGTGCGACATCCACCTGCATAAATGGAAAATCACGTAAATCACATTCTGCAGGCGTCAATGTATCTGGCAACTCCAAAGCGGCTTCATAGTTATGCTTCATAGTGTTTCACCATGCAATTGGCATAGAGTTGACCACTAAGATTACGGTACAAAACACCCGCATGCTCCAGTTCTGCAATGAGGCGTTTTAGCGTAGATTTCGCTACGCCGGTGATACGAGAAAGCTGCGTGGCATAAAGTGGCTGCCCATTCTTCAGCGTTAGAAAACCATAGTGTTTTGCCTCATGCATGATGATGAACATATCTGCCCACAGCCCACGCGCCGCTAAAGAACAACTGCGCAATCCATCATCTTTGCGCCAGGTATCCATATATAATTCAAAATCAGTCTGTTTCATGATGACTCCTTGTTAAGCTGATAGGACTTCTACTGCGTGATAGACGGTGCATTCACCACAGATTCATATAATTTCAATAAGCGCTGATAAGTCGAGGCCATTACGTCTTTTCCGCGACCTTGCTGTATATGGCTGATCGCCCCTTGCGAAAGACGAACGCGCCTGGCAATAGCTTGTTGCCGCCATCCTTGCGCGCGAAGCGCTAAAACGATTTCCTGAGCATTCATAGTGAGTGTAGTAGGTTAAATAGTATAATACTATCAGCACAATACTGCTTAACTGAGAAAAAATCTACTAGTAGTATTTGCAAATACCGTGTAGTATTTATTACATGAGTAATAATTTCGCTTCTCGTCTTATGCAAGCTCGCACGGCCCGTGGTTGGTCGCCGGAAGAACTTGCCCAAAAAACAGGCATAGATCCTGAGGTCATTGCACGTATAGAGAATGGGAAAGTACGTAGTGGGTGGCGATTCCCTGAAATCGCCTCTGCGTTAGGCATCAGCCTGAGATGGTTAGCCACAGGCATGAAAGAAGTATCGTCCGCCGATCCTGCTACAGAGCATGCATCTGCCGATACAGAGAGTTTTGCTTCTCGATTGAAAGCAACGCGCATGGCACGCGGCTTATCTCAGCAAGAGCTTGCAGACGCAGCAGACATGAGTCAAACCGCTATTGGACATTTGGAACAAGGGCGTAATAAGCGCAGCCGAGAAAGCGCAAAACTCGCTGCGGTATTAGGAGTGAACGAAGGGTGGTTGGTCACCGGGCAGGAAAGCGCATTACCTCCTGCGCCGCAAAATGCTATTCCCTCTACCTCGACCACCAAGCAACGGCTCTTACACGCTATTAAGGAGCTGTCATCAGAACAAATCGAGCAGCTCATAGGGATTGCAGAAGTATTAGGGCAGCACACAAAAGCCCAACCCGTAAAGACTGCTGCACCTAAGCCTTTCCAGCGGCGTCCATTGCTTTTTCAGAATGAAACGACCACGAAACCAGCCAAAGATTCAACCACTATCAAGAAAGCCAGTTAGGCGATAAAAAAGAAAAAGCGCTGCACCTCAGACGGGTTGCAGCGCTTTTTTTACTCTTTTTATTTGTCTTATTTCAATTACTTACCTTATAAACCTTATTGCTCGTATCCTACAGATAGTTAAAAAATGACAGTTTATGAATGGAGGCCACATGGGAAATATTCTGTTGTTTAATGCGCCACAAAAAAAATAGCAAACGACCCACCTTCTGGAACAGAAAGAGTCGGACCGCCCTGTATCGGCCAAATGGTGGTGGAACTCTTCGAAGACGGTAAGGAGCTGGTGTATATCAGTGGATATTACGAGGATCACCTCGATAGGGCGATGGCGGGTGCGGCGAGTCTGTCGTATAAGGCGAGTAAAGGCTGGCGAGCCGCACGCTCTTAACTTTCCCCCTCCTCAAAAAATGGATCGTTATCTACGGATAGCGATTTTTTTTGCAAAAAATATTAAAAATACTACAAAACCTCTTTACTATACTATTAGCATTATACTAATATAAATGGTAGGTTGGTGGTGACGAAGGAACCCCAATATGCACGCCACTATCCTTTGAAAACCTGCATACGCATGTCAAAAGCGATGATTACAGGTAAGTGGTATGCATGTTGGGGTTCGTACCTCACCCCAACCTACCTACTTGGTTTCGAAAGAAGTCATAACTATCAGGAGAGAAGTCATGCCCTATAACGATGAAAACAATAGCGGTTCCGATGATGAAGAGAAAGCATGCAGCGAGGAAAACCTACTCGCAAAAATACCTAAGAAAAAACAAGTGGCTTTAGCCGATATCCTGCAACGTATGTTCAACGTTTCTAAAGAATTGGCGCGGGAGAGAGAGGATGAGCGTGAAAAAGAGATGCTCAGTGATTCAGAGCAAGAGACCACGCGGCCTACTGATCCTAACCATCTTGGATGATCGGATGGCGTGATGTCTATTGTGCAACTGTTCAAATTTGCCCATGCAGTCCGTTTTAGGCCCTGTAGCGCACTAGGTATCGTATTGCTAGTGCTCGCTACAGGCTTATTGGGCCGTTGTGGTTTTGAGTCAAAGGGGTGCTGGTATCCAGGCCCCAGTTTTACAATCTACTATAGGAGCTCAGCATGTCGTTAATTGCCATGGCACATCCCCAGACTAAACCAGTGCCAGCAGGAAACCATATTGGCCGCTGCTACCGCATTATTGATCTAGGAACGCAAGAATCACTCTATGAAGGAGAGATGCGCCTACGGCGTAAGGTGCTTATAGGATGGGAGCTCTATACGCAAGAAGAGCAAGGAGAATCGCTCCCTGCAGAGGATGCGCTTCATCTGACTATCGCCAAAATCTATACCCTCAGCCTCAATGATCGAGCTACGTTGCGCGCAGATTTGGAATCATGGCGTGGACTTGCCTTTAGTGAAGAAGAGTTACATGGAGGAGGAGATACGGAGCCAGGATTTAATCTCGAAAGCCTACTCGGTCTGTTCTGCATGGTAAATGTCATGCTTACCGCACGCGATGGTAAAACCTGGTCAAACGTTGCTAGCCTCTCCCCAATGCCTCGGGGACTCTCCTTACCGTTTCCTAAAAATACGCATGCATTGGAGTTTTTTGATATCCAAGATCCTGATGAAGCACTTCTAAATCGCCTGCCGAAAAAAATCCAAGAAAAAATTTATGCCAGTCAGGAATGGCGAGAGCATATCCGTTCTCAGAAAGAAGCGATGTACAAGTAAATCTATTATTTGCACTTAAGCAATATGTAGTGGGCCCAGAATGTATATTCTCTTTGAGATAGAAACTATGACCTTTCAGAAAAAAGCATTGCTTTCACCCTTAGTTGGACAGTCCGCTGAAATTTGCTCGGAACCTATGGCTTTACCATTAGATGGTTTTATTAGCTGGAACGGCCTTAAACACTATCTATCTTTTAGTAGAAGCGCACTTCGCAATTATGAGCTTGCAGGGCGCTTCCCTAAACGCATACATTTATCGCAACGCTGCTCGGTTTGGCTTAACCGGGAATTACATCGCTATTTTAAAGACCCGGCCAATTACCAAACAGAGGAACAACGGGCGGAGGAGGGGCTATGAACCTTGCTTCCACATCAGGGTCGCACTCTATAAACCTTTCTTTGCCGTGCTCTGGATAGTTTTCTGCCATTCTTCTATCCAGGTAATCGGCCCACCACTGCATCATATAGCGGCGCTGTGGTAAATATTCAGCATGATTGTACGCAGCCCGTGTTTCGTCTTCATCCTCATGGGCCAACTGCCGCTCGACCCAATCTTTATCAAAACCATGCTCATTCAGGATCGTAGACGCTAGCCCACGAAAACCATGTCCAGTCATTCGACTATGGTATCCCATGCGATATAACGCATACAGAATGGTATTTTCACTCATTACCGTTTTAGTTGATCGTGCCCCTGGAAAAAGCCATTGATATTTACCGGTTAATGCGCGTAATTTTTGCAAAATAGTAAGAGTTTGTTTACTCAAGGGTACAACATGCTCGCGGTCTTTCTTCATTTTTTCAGCAGGGATGCGCCATTCTTGCTTTTTAAAATCAATCTCACTCCATTCTGCAAACCGCAACTCAGTAGTGCGCACAAAGGTCAGTGTCATTAGATCAAGCGCTAGCTCCGTCAATGGCTCTCCTTTTGATTCATGGCTATTTGCGTACTCCGAAATTTTGTGCAAAAGCTCTGGAAAGTTAGATTCTTTAATGCGTGCCATATGTTTGACTGAGCGAGTTTTAAGTGCGCCCCGTAAGTCTGGCGATGGATTACGCTTGGCTCGACCGGTTGCTATGGCATACCGGAAAATTTGTCCGCAAGTTTGTAAAGCTTTGCGCGAAGTTTCTAATGCATCTCGCTTCTCAATTTTTTGTATTACGGGTAATAGTTCTGCTGCCGTAATTTCTGCGATAGAGAATGGACCAAGTGAAGGAAAAATATCTTTTTCTAATATGTCTCGCTTTTTTTGAGCGTAATCTTTAGACCAGTCATCTTCGCGCTTTTCTAGCCATTCTTCTGCAATGGCTTTAAAAGAATGTGCCTTTTTCACAGAAGCTTGATATTTTTTCTTTTTTCTTTCATGGGCAGGATTTACGCCATCAGTTATTTGCTTTTTTGCAGCGTCGCGTGCTGCGCGAGCCTGAGCAAGTGTTACTTTAGGGTAGACGCCTAACGCTAGGCAATTTTCCTTGCCATCGCTCCGGTATTTCATGCGCCAATATTTCCCGCCAGCGGGGAGCACTTCTAGAAATAATCCTCCACTATCAGCGAGTTTGTAACGCTTGTCTTTGGGCTTAGCATTGCGTGCTGCTATATCAGTTAGGTGCATGGAATAATCCATTGGGGGTATAAATTTGCTGCAGTGTTTTTTGTACCCCCGAATATCCCCCCAATTTCCTGTGCAGTCAATAAAAAAATAAGATAAAAGCTAACAACAAAAACCCCGAGGATCCTTATGAATTCTCGGGGTTTGGATAAAACTTGACGATCAGTGAAAAATTTTTTGGTACCCGGAAGAGGACTCGAACCTCCACGGTGTTACCCGCTAGTACCTGAAACTAGTGCGTCTACCAATTCCGCCATCCGGGCTTTGCACAGACAATCTTTCAAAAGCATGCCATTATAGTGCGTCGCGTCGCCGGGTCAATTATTATATTCATCCTTATATCCCTATCGTGAGCTAGCCTCTAAAATAGAGGACCCGAAAAATCCTGAAAATAAGCGCTACCCTAACGTGCTGCTTAGCTTCTAGGGTGTGTTTTACCATTGCTAAAAAGTTTCTAAAGAATCCACGATGAACGAGTCTGAAAATACTGAAAGTGTGACAGCCAGCCCTTCTATCGGCGCAACCGTGCTTATGAAAGCACTAGCGCATGAAGGGGTGGAGTTTATCTGGGGTTACCCTGGCGGGTCTGTGCTACATATTTATGATGAACTGTATAAGCAAGATGCGGTTCAGCATATTCTTGTGCGTCATGAGCAAGCTGCCGTGCACGCAGCCGATGCCTATGCGCGCTCGACGGGGAAAGTGGGTGTATGTCTGGTTACATCAGGGCCAGGTGCTACCAATGCCGTTACAGGTATTGCCACGGCTTATATGGATTCCATTCCATTGGTGGTGATTAGTGGTCAAGTGCCTCGCGCAGCTATTGGGCAAGATGCTTTTCAAGAATGCGATACGGTAGGTATTACCAGGCCGTGTGTGAAGCATAATTTCTTGGTGAAAGATGTAAATTTGCTTGCGTCAACGATAGCAAAAGCTTTTCACATTGCGCGTACGGGCCGGCCTGGCCCTGTTTTGGTGGATATTCCTAAAGATGTGTCGAAGGAGCTTTGCGAATTTGACTATCCAAAAAGTATTCATTTGCGTTCCTACAACCCCATTACAAAAGGGCATTCAGGCCATATTCACAAAGCGTTAGACGCATTATTAAGTGCAGAGCGCCCCTATATTTATACCGGTGGTGGCGTGATTTCAGCGAATGCTTCTTCTGAGCTTAATCAATTCGCTGATATTTTAGGTTACCCCGTCACGAATACCTTGATGGGCTTGGGTGGTTTTCGGGCATCAGATAAGAAATTTTTGGGCATGCTTGGCATGCATGGTACGTATGAAGCCAATATGGCCATGCAGCATTGCGATGTGCTTATTGCTATTGGCGCGCGTTTTGATGACCGTGTGATTGGTAATACAGAGCACTTCGCACAAGTGCCGCGTACTATTATTCATATTGATATCGATCCTTCCTCCATTTCTAAACGCGTAAAAGTCGATATTCCAATCGTTGGAGATGTGAAGGAAGTGTTACTACAGATGCTTGAGCGTCTGCCTGCTATGCAAAAATCGCATAGTGAGAAACCCGCGTATAAGGCGCAACAAGCAGCTAGAGCCGCATGGTGGGAGCAAATTGAAGCCTGGCGACAGATAGATTGCATGAAGTATGACCGAGCCAGTGATATTGTGAAGCCGCAATATGTGATCGAGGTTTTGCATAAACTGACCAATGGCAATGCATTTGTATGCTCAGATGTGGGGCAACATCAGATGTGGGCTGCGCAATATTACAAATTTGATCAACCGCGCCGTTGGATTAATTCAGGCGGTTTGGGAACAATGGGGTTTGGGTTGCCCGCAGCCATGGGCGTTAAGATGGCACACCCGAATGATGATGTGGTGTGTGTAACCGGTGAGGGTTCCATCCAGATGTGCATTCAGGAATTATCTACCTGCTTGCAACACGATACGCCGATTAAGATCGTTTCTCTTAATAATCGCTACCTTGGCATGGTGCGCCAATGGCAGCAGATTGAATACAAAAAACGCTATTCCCATTCTTATATGGAAGCATTGCCTGATTTTGTGAAATTAGCGCAGGCTTATGGCCATGTAGGAATGCGTATCGAAAAACCCTCCGAGGTGGAACCCGCTCTGCGAGAAGCGCTTGCTTTAAAAAATCGGACGGTCTTTTTAGATTTTCAAACCGATCAGCAAGAGAATGTTTGGCCTATGGTGCAAGCAGGGCAGGGAATTACGGAGATGCTCTTGGGGTCGGAAGATTTATAAGCATTTTTAATCCATACTCTAGGGTGCGTCCTCAATTGCCTCAAAGGGCCCATCTTTGAGGTCGTGCGGTGCTCGGAATCCTCACTGTACGTAAGTACAGTTCCGGTCCCTGCGCTCCTGCTCCCCAAAATATGAAAC
>JASSUF010000020.1:0-21496 GCA_031963365.1 Mycoavidus cysteinexigens | reverse complement strand
GATCACTTCATGTTCCTCCTGCTGATCAATAATCCAGCGGTACCTGGGGAGTTACAGTAAGTTTTCAAAGGGGATAGATTCCCAGTCATCATGTAGAAGTGCGAAATGCAGAGCGCTCAGATGGGCTTTCTGTTGTGGATCAGGCTCTTCTCCTCGCAGTTGCAACTTTAAAATGCGATATGAAGGCCACTTGTCGTGAATGGCTCTTGACATAGGCGTCTCGCCGTCATCATTAGGCAGATACGGATCTGCTCCTGCTTTGAGCAATCTGAGAATCTCATCCTTATCTTTTCGGTTAACTGCATAATGTAGAGGGGTATTGCCTAGTTCAGCTGGATAGTCAACTGTAATCCTTCGGCCCTGTAATGTGTCGATGATATCCAAAGGAGTGGTTTCTGGGAGTAGAGACGGCTCATCGCGCGACTTGGGTTTGAGAGCTGCTTCGGAGTCAATGACATGCGCCTCTTCTCGTATAACGGCGTTAGACAGGGGGGTAATGTCTGGTTGATATTGATGCTGAGCGCCAATCTCTGCGCGTAAGAATGCCTGCGGGGTATCCAAATGATGAATGTTTTGGATTAGAGGCTGGTCTTGCTCATCTTTTTGTGTGCTTGCATCAGTCAGTGGGGCAATGCCTAGTTGATCTTGATGCTGACCCCTAGTTTCTCGTAACGAGGAGGAAATATCTTTTTTAGTCAGAGAAGACTGCGAGGATACTGAGCTGGTAGGACGGCTGTTTTGCGTGGAAGTAGGAGTAGTGCGCGGTACTGCGGGCATGGGAGGAACCTTTCTGAAGAAATGGTATTTTGCTTATCGAGTGCGCATTAACAACAGAAAATCGGCCCACCTCGATCGATATCTTGATATCAACTAACGGGTATGCGGGACCGAGTGGAGAGAATGCAAGTCTCATGCATTTATAGCAATAATCTTATCTTATTGCAAGATAAGATTATTCATGTATTAGGGCGTGTCCTAGCTAGCATGCACACCACTTACTTCCCCCATTGCGCATCAAGTTCGCGTAGACGCTCAAGCTTCTCGGCAATCTTGGCTTCTAGTCCGTAAGGGGTAGGTTTATACCAGTTAGGATTGCTGATCCCTTCTGGTAAATACGTCTCCCCAGCTGCATAAGCATTCGGTTCATCATGGGCATAGCGGTAGGCTTTTCCATACCCTTGGGCTTTCATTAATGCAGTGGGGGCATTGCGTAAATGTAGTGGAACTTCACGCGAACTATCGTCACGAACAAAGCGCCGGGCCGCGTTATAAGCGTTATAGCCTGCATTAGATTTAGGTGCTACTGCCAAATATAAAATGGCTTGAGCGAGTGCCAGTTCTCCTTCCGGTGAACCTAGCTGATCAAAAGTTTGTGCTGCATCTAGCGCAATGCGTGCAGCGCGAGGGTCTGCCAGGCCAATATCTTCCCAGGCCATGCGAATAATACGTCGCATTAGGTAATGCACATCTACCCCCCCATCGAGCATACGGCAAAACCAATATAGCGCTGCATCCGGATTGCTGCCGCGTACGGATTTATGCAAAGCGCTGATTTGATCGTAAAAAATATTGCCATGCTTATCAAAGCGCCGTACTTTTGACGCCAGCGTTGCTGAGAGGGTTGCTTCATCCAGCAGGCCTTTATTTGCCCCCATAGCCTGTACTGCAATTTCAAGATGATTGAGTAATTTACGCCCATCTCCCTGTGCAAACTGAATCAAAAGCTCGCGTGCAGCATCAGTAAGTTGTACTTGGCCCAATTCAGCACAGGCACGCTCTAATAAAACAGATAGATCGTCTTCGGTTAACGACGTTAAAAGATAGACCGACGCACGAGAGAGCAGCGCACGGTTTACTTCAAAAGAAGGATTCTCGGTGGTGGCGCCAACAAAGATAAATAGCCCTGATTCAACATGCGGTAAAAACGCATCTTGCTGGCTTTTATTAAAGCGATGCACTTCATCGACAAAAACCAAGGTACGCTTTCCTTGCGCCTGCATGGCCTGCGCTAATTCAACCGCCTCTCGAATTTCTTTTATTCCACACAGTACTGCAGATAGAGGAATAAATTCAGCATGGAACACCTCTGCCATTAACCGTGCGAGGGTAGTTTTTCCTACCCCTGGCGGACCCCACAACAGCATAGAGTGTGGCTGCCCTGAAGCAAAGGCCACTTGAAGGGGCTTGCCTTGTGCCAAAAGATGTTTCTGGCCGATAAAGGTTTCGATAGTTTGCGGCCGTAAGCGTTCAGCAAGTGGTGCAGTGGGAGGGGTATTGAATAGGGGCATGGTGGATGAGGTGGCCCTGATATTTTGAATGTGCTGAATTGAACTTTTCCGTATTCTGGTGTTCTAAATAATGGTTCCATTGACTGGACACAATCAATAAAAAAAGCGCGCTTCCAAAAATACTTAGCCCTACTATATAAAGTTCACTGCACAGTAGCAGGGTAAGGCCAGCAATAACACCCATACCTAAAACGAACTGTAGTGCAGCTACTTTGAGATCATCCACTCCTGTTAATTCTTGGATAAAATTCCAGGAAGGATCATAGTCGACCGGGAGACGCGCTGCGGCCTGTTCTACAAGATGCTCAAGTTCGCCCACTGAATGGGTGTTATCAGGGAGCGGATTTTTACTTTTAGCACCAGATGACGATTCCGCACGGGTTTTGCCCTTCCCGTATCTTGGCTCAGTAGGGCATAAAGAAAAAAGGCGAATACACATCATTGCAAGCCTTGTTCTGATAAAAAGTATTCACCGAACGCCACCAACCACAAGAAAAGCAAAGGACGGTAGGTTGGTGGTGAGGCACGAACCCCAACATGCAAACCACTGTCCTCTTGAATACCCGCGTAACATCAGTCCGTAATCCTTTAGGATCCAAGTCTGATGCGCTTGCTCTCTATGTTTGCTGTGCTTTATAAGGCGCAGCCTCGGCAGCATGTATGCCAAGCCGGGTAAGTAGGGCTCGATCTGCCTGTGTTTGGGGGTTCGCTGTCGTTAAAAGCTGCTCACCATAGAATATAGAGTTTGCACCCGCCAGAAAACATAATGCCTGTAAGGCTTCATCCATCTGTTCACGGCCGGCTGAGAGGCGCACCATTGCGCGTGGCATGGTGATACGCGCGACTGCAATGGTGCGCACAAATTCAAAGGCATCGAGGGGCTCGACATCAGCAAGCGGTGTACCTTCGACTTGTACCAGATTATTGATTGGTACCGATTCAGGGTAGGGATCTAGATTGGCAAGTTGTGTGATGAGTCCCGCGCGCTCGCGACGTGATTCGCCCATTCCTACGATACCGCCACAACATACATTAATACCCGCGTCGCGCACGTGTGCAAGGGTATCAAGCCGGTCTTGGTAGGTGCGAGTACTGATGATTTGTCCGTAAAATTCGGGTGAGGTGTCGAGATTGTGGTTGTAGTAATCAAGACCTGCTTCGTTGAGCGCTTCTGCTTGGCTACCATTGAGCATGCCCAGCGTCATACACGTTTCGAGACCAAGCGCTTTTACGCCGCGAATCATCTCCGCCACGGCTTCCATATCCCGCTCTTTGGGACTACGCCATGCGGCACCCATACAAAAACGTGTTGCGCCTTGGCTCTTCGCAGCCTGTGCCGCTTCGAGTACTTTGTTAAGCGGCATTAATTTATCTGCTTGGACTGGTGTGTCGTAAGAGGCGGATTGCGGACAATACGCACAGTCTTCTGGGCAGCCACCGGTTTTGATAGAGAGCAGCGTGGATAATTGCACCGCATTCGGATCAAAATGCGCGCGGTGCGTTTGTTGCGCGCGGAACAATAAATCGTTAAAGGGCAGGGCATAAAGCGCGACTACATCAGCAACACTCCAACGTGGAAGTGGCGAGAGTGTACCAGTATCAGAGGCATTCAGCATGCGGGTGTGATCAGAAGTAGAGGAAGGAAGAACGTGATGGGGGCTGACTATACTGTCGGCGCAATCAGGTTGGAGCAGAGTAGGTTCAGTCACGGTCGGCAATCTTTAATTAGGAAGCGGCTTGAGAGCCACTGCGGACACAGGTAAGCAATGGAGTGATATTCAAATAGTCCATCGCGGTAGTCGCAGATGCGGGTTGTAAATAGGGAATGTTGCCAAGCAGCGGCGCGCGGTATTGCTGGTTAAAGCGCATGCATAGTGCGTCGATATTTTCCTGAGCATAAGGCATCATCGGATCAACTTGATTCGCTACCCAACCTGCGAGGGTTAGGCCTCGTGCTGTGATTGCCTCTGCGGTCAAAAGTGCGTGACTCAAACATCCAAGCCGGATACCGACCACTAGCACAACAGGCAGATGCAATGCACATGCAAGATCTGCGGTGTCTTGCGTATCGTTGATTGGCACACGAAAGCCGCCGACTCCTTCAACAATAACCACATCTGCTACTAAAAGCGCCTGTGTATGGCAGTCAAGAATCGTAGGGATATGGAGCGTTACCCCCTCATCTGCAGCAGCAATATGCGGTGCTGCAGGAATGGCGAGCAGATAAGGCGTTGAAATAGAGGAGGGCAAGGTAACGCTAGCCGCGCTAGCAAGTTGCTCCGCATCTTCATTACACCATACCCCGTTGCGATACTCTGTACCTGCTGCAATTGGTTTCATCGCTGCTGTACGCAAACCATGCGTGCTAAACGCGCGTAGCAAAGCCGTTGACACGAGGGTTTTACCAATCTCGGTATCGGTGCCAGTAATAAAAAAAGACTGCGCAGAGGATGGAATCAAAGCGGTTCCTGGCTAATTACCTGTTCGAGCGTTGCGCGCATGCGTCTGGCAAGTAACTCGATTTCATCGTCAGACAAAATATAAGGCGGCATTATATATACAGTATTGCCAAGGGGGCGCAGCAGAAGCTCATTTTGTAAGGCGGCCTCAAAAAAACGGCGCGAGAAAGTTTTAGTGAGTGCATCGGTGGGCGACACTACATCAAATGCAAGGATGGTCCCGCAACGACGTAGATTACGCACGCGTGGATGCTCTGCAAACGGCTCAAAAAGATGCGCAAGTTGGGTCGACTGGATGTGATTGTGCTGCAATACCTGGTTTTTTTCAAACAGCTCAAGCGTTGCAAGCGCAGCACGGCAGGCGAGCGGGTTACCTGTGTACGAATGCGAGTGCAAAAAACCACGTGCCATATCGTCATCGTAAAAAGCATTAAAAATCATGTCGCGCGTTAGCACTACCGATAGTGGCAAATAACCGCCGCTGATGCCTTTAGATAAACAGAGAAAATCAGGCTGAATGGCTGCTTGTTCATAGGCGAAAAAAGTACCGGTGCGACCGTATCCAACCGCAATCTCGTCAGCGATCAGATGCACTTCGTAGCGGTCGCATAGTGCACGTAGCCCTGAAATAAAGGTGGGATCGTGCATTGCCATGCCGGCGGCGCATTGCACTAGCGGTTCGATAATAATCGCTGCGATCTGCGTATGGCGGGTGCGCAACAATTCTGCGGCGGCTGCAAGGCTGCGCTGTGCAACGTCTGCTGCAGTTTCGCCATCCGTTGCATTGCGCGCATCGGGTGACGGTATGACATGCGCACGGCGCAGCATGCCATCGTATGCATCTTTAAAAATGGGGATGTCCGTTACGCTCAGTGCGCCGATCGTTTCCCCATGATAGCCATTCGCTACGCAAACAAACTCGGATTTGCTGGTCTGGCCGCTATTTCGCCAATAGTGAAAGCTCATTTTTAGTGCGATTTCGACTGCTGATGCGCCATCGGATGCAAAAAACGCATGGCCCAGCGCACCGTCTGTCAACCGACTAAGCGCTTCGGCAAGTTCAATCGCTGGCATATGCGTACAGCCACCGAGCATGACATGTTCAAGGGTGTCGAGCTGCGCTTTAAGTGCGCTATTGATATGCGCGTTGGCGTGCCCAAAAAGGTTGACCCACCATGAACTAATGGCATCGAGATATCTGTGCCCTTCCGTATCGTATAACCATGCCCCTGCACCGTGCGCGATGGGTAAAAGCGGTAGCCGCTCATGATGCTTCATTTGTGTGCACGGATGCCAAACCGATTTAAGGCTACGCTCCACCCAAGTTGAATCATTCATTTCAATCTACCATTGGTTTGTTGTTAATTTACCGATCTTCTTGAATACCTGCGTAACATCGGTTACTTCATTAAAAGGCACTTCCACTGTGTGCGGCCAATTTTGATAGGGTATTAACCAGGCGCTCCACGTCTTCAGTCGTATGAGCGGCGGAAAGAGAAATTCGCAGCCGAGCGGTGCCCTTGGGCACGGTAGGAGGACGAATGGCCGGCACCCATATCCCTTGCTCACGCAGGGCTTCCATCAGTGCAAGCGCTGCTTGATTCTCACCCACCATCAACGGTTGAATAGCGGTTTCTGAAGGCAGTAAGCGCCAAGGCAAACCAGCCAACCCTTCCTTTAATTGACCAATTAACGCTTGTAAATGGGTTCGTCGCCACGACTCTGCCTCAATTACTGCCAAGCTCTCCAGCAATGCCGTGCCTAGCATAGCTGGGCTTGCTGTTGTAAATAGATAAGGGCGGGCACGCTGCATCAGCCATTCTATGACTTCGGTTGTGCCGGCGACAAAAGCACCGAATACGCCGGCTGCTTTGCCAAGCGTAGCCATATAGATAATACGGGAAGAGTGCGTTTTAAAGTGCGCCAAAGCGCCTTGGCCATTTTCTCCTAACACGCCGAAACCGTGTGCATCATCTAGCATTAACCATGCATTGTGGCGCTCGCATAGTGCTACTAGCTCAGGAATGGGAGCAATGTCGCCGTCCATACTAAATACCGCGTCTGACACGACTAGTTTCTTTGGAGTGGTGCACTTGATAAGGAGTCGCTCCAACACTTCTAGATTCAAGTGAGGATAGACACGAAATTGAGCACGGGACAAACGCGCGCCGTCAATCAAACAGGCATGGTTAAGCCTGTCGCAAAACACCGTATCGCCTTGTCCTACTAGCGCCGGAATAATCCCCAAACTCGCCATATAACCGGTAGAAAAATATAAGGCTCTAGGGAAGCCGGTAAATTTTGCTAGCGTATTCTCCAAGGTTTCAAACGCTCGAGTATGCCCTGTGACCAGTGCAGATCCACCGGCTCCGACGCCATATTCATCCAGTCCACGATGAGCCGCTGCAACCAGCTTGGGATGATTCGCTAAACCAAGGTAATCATTGCTGGCAAACGATAAGTACGCTTTGCCGTCGATTTTCAGATAAGCGCCTTGAGGCGTTTCTACAATAGGTCTGATACGCAGTAGGCTGCTTTGCCTAAGTTGATCAAGTTGAGACTCTATATCAAGCATAGTGTATGGGCGTATACGGGTTATTTTTCAAACCGCACTGGAAGCGTCGTTAGCCCTCGGTACACAGCGTTATCCGCCCAGTTTGGGGCCTCATCTAAAAGCGTAATAGTGGAAAAGCGCTTCAAAATGCTCTCGAAGGCAATCTGTGCCTCGAGTTGCGTTAACCGTGCGCCAATACACACGTGCGGTCCATAACCGAAGGATAAAGAAGTACCTTGATCTCGTGCCAGGTCTAGGGTGTCAGGTTCGCTAAATTTGTTTGGATCGCGGTTAGCGGCGCCAATAAGTGCAATCACCAGTTCGCCTTTTTTGAGTAAGGTGTCATGCACTTTTACATCACTCAGCATGCGCCTACCGGTGTATTGAACGGGGCTATCAAAGCGCAGAAGCTCTTTTAACGCAGATCGCATGAGCGTTGGGGTTTTTCTGAGCAACTGTAATTGTTGGGGGTGTTTTAGCAGAGCAAAAAGACCGTTCCCCAGAAAATTGCGCGTAGTTTCGTATCCAGCGAACAATAACATCGTGCATTGTGCAAGCAGCTCTTTTTCCGTGATGACGGTTCCTGCTTCCTCAGCGCGGATTAATAAGCTGATCAGATCATCGCCAAGATTAAGACGCCGCTTAGGCAAAAGCGCGCGGAAATAGTCATTCAACGCAACCAAACTCTTTTGCGCTTGGTGTGCGGTTTCCAATGAAGGGGTCGGGCTACCGATAAAGGCCGCAATATGATCTGACCAAGCAGCAAAATCTGCACGGTCCAGGGTATCGATGCCTAGCATTTCGGCGGTGACTTGTGCGGGCAACGGACGCGCAAAGTCCTGAATAAAATCTACTTCATGGGCTTTTTCTAGTTTATCTAGCAATGCATCCACGATGGATTGAATACGCGGCGCCATATTCTCTATAGCTAGCGACGTAAAACCCACATTCATCACTTTACGCAAGCGGGTATGTTGAGGTGCATTATAAAAAAGCATCCACCTGGCAAAGATTCTTTTAAATTCTCTTAATTCAGCCCGTGCTTGTGGATGACTACGATTCACCCATCCGCCAGCACGTTGAGCTGAAAAACGGGGATCACGCAGTGCATGGGCTACATCTGTATAGCTTGTTAGAAGCCACGCTCCACCGAAGAAGTCTGTGCTCCAATGAATAGGCCCTGTGGCATGCAGTCTACGGTAAACCGAATAGGGATCGTTTACAAAAGCAGCGTCGATCATGGTTATAAACTCGAGAACGCGATGTATGTCGGTATTTGCTAAATGAAAAGACCGTCAAAAAAAAACCGTATCAAGCGATACGGTTTCGAATAGTTTTATATCCCGCAACGGTTGCTAGATAAACAATGGGTATTTTTAACGTTTAATTTTGCGCAATCGTGCAATAGCGGCAAGCTGGGCCGTGGCATGGGAGAGCTCGGCTTGGGCTGTCGCATATTCAAGGTTGGCGCTGGTGTTTTGGAGGGTTTCTTCTGCGCGACGCCGTGCTTCTTGGGCTTTTGCTTCGTCGATATCCTGGCCGCGAATGGCGGTGTCGGTTAGTACGGTGATGGAGTGAGGTTGTACTTCCAAGATACCGCCAGCCACATAGATAGTCTCTTCTTGTTGGTCTGCGGTTTGGATCGACACTACGCCAGGACGCAATGTGGTGAGCAACGGAATATGGCCGGGTAAAATGCCTAACTCGCCTGCTATGCCGGGGAGGGTTACGAAGGTAGCCTGCCCTGAGAAAACAGGCGCTTCAGCACTCACGACCTCTATTTGAATGGTTGCCATAGTTTTCTCTCTATTCTAGGCCTGAATCTTAGCTGCTTTTTCAAAGGCTTCGTCGATTCCACCAACCATGTAGAAGGCTTGTTCAGGCAAATGATCACAAGCGCCTTCGACAATCATTTTGAAGCCACGGATGGTTTCTTTGAGGGGCACGTATTTACCTGGCGCGCCTGTGAAAACTTCCGCAACATGGAAGGGTTGGGATAAGAAGCGCTGAATTTTCCGTGCCCGTGCGACGATCAGTTTATCTTGGGGGGCGAGTTCATCCATGCCGAGAATAGCGATGATGTCGCGTAGCTCTTTGTAGCGTTGCAAAATTGATTGTACGGAGCGAGTAATGTTGTAGTGCTCGGTACCGATAACGTTCGGGTCGATTTGTCTGGAAGTAGAATCTAGAGGATCTACAGCTGGGTAAATACCTAATGAGGCGATATCGCGTGAAAGTACGACGGTAGCGTCAAGATGGCCGAAGGTGGTTGCAGGAGACGGGTCAGTCAAGTCATCCGCTGGCACGTATACGGCTTGTACGGAGGTAATGGAGCCCGTTTTTGTAGAGGTGATGCGCTCTTGCAATTTACCCATTTCTTCAGCAAGAGTAGGTTGGTAACCCACAGCAGAAGGCATACGGCCGAGTAGCGCCGATACTTCTGTTCCGGCTAAAGTAAAGCGATAGATGTTATCGACAAAGAACAATACATCGCGGCCTTCGTCGCGGAAGTGCTCAGCCATCGTGAGGCCAGTGAGTGCCACACGCAAGCGATTGCCTGGGGGCTCATTCATTTGACCGTACACGAGTGCCACTTTATCGAGCACGTTGGAGTCTTTCATCTCGTGATAAAAGTCATTCCCTTCACGTGTACGCTCGCCCACACCGGCAAATACGGAATAACCACCGTGTTCTTTGGCGATGTTGTTAATAAGCTCCATCATATTGACGGTCTTGCCTACCCCTGCACCGCCGAAAAGACCAACCTTACCGCCTTTTGCAAATGGGCAGATCAAATCGATAACCTTGATCCCCGTCTCTAGTAATTCGGAGGAAGGGGACAGTTCATCAAAGCGAGGCGCTTGTTGATGGATGCCGCGTTGTTGTGTTGAGTCAATAGGACCAGCTTCGTCGATGGGGCGTCCGAGCACATCCATGATGCGGCCTAATGTAGGCGCGCCAACAGGTACATGAATGGCTGCTCCGGTATTTACTACGGTTAGACCGCGACGCAGTCCTTCGGCAGAGCCTAAGCAGATGGTACGCACTACGCCATCACCTAACTGCTGCTGAACTTCGAGGGTCAGTTCAGAGCCTTCGAGGATCAACGCATCATAGATTTTGGGCAATTGATCATGTGCAAACTGGACGTCAATAACGGCGCCGATGCATTGAACAATCGTGCCAGTGTGTTGCTGTGCATCGGTTTTTTTAGTGGTCGTTGCCGTCATAGCTTCCTCTTAAGTCTTTTTGTATCTTAAATGCCGCGCCAGCTTTAAGCTTATATTGGCGCTTGCAAAGCATGCTTAGCACTCTATTCAGATAACTAAGCATGCCGTTTAATAAATATAGGTGTGATGCACTAGGGCATGTCCTCAATTACCCCAAAGGGCTCATCTTTGAGGTCGTGCGGTGCTCGAGATCCTCACTGTACTCAAGTACAGTTCCGGTCTCTGTGCTCCTGCTCCCCCAAATATGAACCCTTTGGGATAATTGAGGACACGCCCTATACAGCCGCTGCGCCGCCGACAATTTCCGAGAGCTCTTTCGTAATCGCAGCTTGACGGCTCTTGTTGTAGACCAGCTTTAGGTCGTCGATTACCGTCTCGGCATTGTCCGAAGCGGATTTCATAGCGACCATGCGCGAAGCTTGCTCGGAAGCCATGTTTTCAGCCACGGCCTGATATACACGTGCTTCGATATAGCGTTTTATCACCGTATCAATAACAGACTGAGCATCTGGCTCGTAGACGTAATCCCAGTTATGTGCAGGTATGCTGGAGGTCTTGGAATCGTCTGTAGCAGAGGTTGCTGTACCCAATGGAAGCAGACGTTCCAGTACTGCTTCTTGCTTCATGGTATTGATAAAG
This sequence comes from Mycoavidus cysteinexigens, assembly GCA_031963365.1. Taxonomy (GTDB): domain Bacteria; phylum Pseudomonadota; class Gammaproteobacteria; order Burkholderiales; family Burkholderiaceae; genus JASSUD01. Next base: position 10,326 of record JASSUF010000020.1, on the reverse strand, counting down.
CGTGTATAGCCTAGATATACCGCTTGTAGCCGCCCTTCCAAATACGCATCCAATTGCACTTTGACCGCGCCGATCAATATATCGAGGTGAGGTGTATCTCCAAGCTGCTCTACATGCGAGCTTAGCTTTGCGCCTAAACGCTGCAAAAATCCCAAACCTTTGCTACCGATGGCTGTGGCTTCCGTACGTATGCCTTTAGTTTCATACTCTTTGATGGTTGCCAGCACCATGCGCAAAATATTGGTATTGAGGCCACCGCACAGGCCTTTATCTGTGGTCACCAAGATGAGGCCAATAGTTTTGGCTTCCGGATGCGGCACACTAAAAGGGTGCTGGTATTCAGGATTGGCTTGGTGCATGTGCGCGATAATTTCACGCACCTTATCTGCATAAGGACGCGAAGCGCGCATGCGTTCCTGGGCGCGGCGCATTTTGGATGCCGCAACCATCTCCATGGCTTTAGTGATCTTGCGCGTGCTTTGCACGCTCTTGATCTTGCCGCGAATTTCTTTCATGCCTGCCATAGGGCGTGTATCCCAGGAAAGAGGGCTTAGAACAGGTTCTTAGAACAAGTTCTAAGACAGATTAATTACTGTTGTGTAAATGCTTTGAAAACAGCATGCAGTGCAGCTTCGTTTTCTTTAGACAGTTCTTTTTGAGCTTCAATAGCGTCAACCAAAGCAGCATGGCTAGTTTTGAGATGGGCGAGGAGCTCATGCTCAAAACGGGTAATCTCTTCCACTTCTACGTTGTCGAGATAACCATGATTCGCCGCAAATAAGATCGCAGCTAATTCCCAAACTTGAAGGGGTTGATATTGCGCTTGCTTTAAGAGCTCAGTAACACGACGGCCGCGCTCTAATTGGCGACGAGTTGCTTCATCGAGGTCCGAGGCAAATTGCGCAAAAGCGGCCAATTCACGATATTGCGCTAAATCGGTACGAATACCGCCAGATAGCTTTTTAATAACTTTGGTTTGTGCCGCACCGCCTACACGCGAGACCGAAATCCCTGCATTGATGGCGGGACGAATTCCCGCATTGAACAAATCTGTTTCTAAGAAGATCTGTCCATCGGTAATAGAAATCACATTGGTTGGCACAAATGCCGTTACGTCACCAGCTTGCGTTTCAATAATTGGTAAAGCGGTAAGTGAACCCGTTTTGCCTTTTACTTTGCCTTTGGTGAATTGCTCAACATATTGCTCATTCACACGTGCTGCGCGCTCTAGTAAACGGGAATGCAGATAAAATACATCACCTGGATACGCTTCACGGCCTGGTGGGCGACGAAGGAGCAGCGAGATTTGGCGATATGCCCAAGCTTGTTTGGTTAGATCGTCGTAGACAATCAGTGCATCTTGACCGCGATCGCGGAAGTATTCACCCATCGTGCAGCCTGCATAAGGCGCAATAAATTGCATAGCTGCGGAATCAGATGCAGTCGCTGCTACTACGATGGTGTATTCCATTGCGCCATGCTCTTCGAGCTTGCGCACTACGTTCATAATCGACGATGCTTTTTGACCGATGGCTACGTAAATACAGATCAGGTTTTTGCCTTTTTGATTGATGATCGCATCAATCGCTACAGCGGTTTTCCCAGTTTGTCGGTCACCGATGATAAGTTCACGCTGACCGCGGCCAACAGGAACCATTGCATCAATAGATTTGATACCTGTTTGTACAGGTTCGGAAACCGATTGGCGTGAAATAACACCGGGAGCAATTTTTTCAATTGCATCAGTTTCAGTGGTGTTTATAGGGCCTTTGCCATCGATAGGCTTGCCTAGAGCATCTACAACACGCCCCAACATTGCCGTTCCTACAGGAACTTCCAGAATGCGGCCTGTGCATTTAACCGTATCGCCTTCAGAGATATGCTCGTAGCTACCCAGAATAACGGCCCCAACTGAATGACGCTCTAAGTTGAGAGCGAGTCCATATGTTTGGCCTGGAAATTCGAGCATCTCGCCTTGCATGACATCGGAGAGGCCATGGACTCGGCAAATACCATCTGTGACCGAGAGCACCGTACCCTGATTGCGAATGTCGGTCTTTGATTCTAAGCTTTCGATGGATTGCTCAATCAAGGCACTGATTTCAGAGGGGTCAAGTTGGGTTGTCATTCCTAGTCCTGCAGGATATTGTTAAATCGGCGTGTGCCAAAATTTAGCACTTCTATTCCGCCATTAAATGGTCGTGCAACTCAGCTAACTTCGCTCGCACTGAGGTATCAAACACTTCATCACCCACGGTCACACATACACCGCCTATAAGCGCGGGCTCAACACGTACATGGGCTTTTAATGAGCGACCAAATCGGCGCTCCATAGCGGTGACTAATTCTTTTAAAGCAGCAGCATCTAACGGAAATGCAGTCAAAATTTCTGCATCTGCTACGCCCTCATGTCTGCTTCGCAATACCTCAAATTGCTGGGTAATTTCTGGCAATGCATCTAAGCGATGGCGAGTGATAAGCAGATGCACAAAGTGCTCTGCAATGCTTTTTGCAAAGGCCAATTTTTCAGGTAGAGGAGCAATGCTCCACACCATCGCCTCAATTTGAGCTGGCTCAATGGCAGGATTTCTGCCTAAGCTGCGCACGCCCTCATGGGCGGCTATTTGCGCGAGCGTTGCGAGCCAAGCAGACCAGAGTGATAGAACGCCGCTAGCTGCATTAGAGGCCTTCACATTCTGTTGTGTTTTTAAAACTACACGGAATAATGCCTCCGCATAGGGGCGCGCTAATGCTGCACCTTGATGTGAGGTGTGTTGCAGGGCGGAGGCGGGCTGCGCATCTTGCGAAGCCGCTGCTTTGTTTGCGTCCTGGTGGGCCTTTTCAGTCATCTTTCAATTAAAGTCCGGCAGTGAGTTGACGGAGTAAATCGGCATGCGCTTGGCTGTCAATTTCGCGTTGCAAGATTTGCTGTGCACCTTTGACGGCTAAAGCCGCAACATCCTTGCGCAGCGCAGCACGCGCTTGCACAAATTGTTGCTCTGCTTCGGCCTTCGCAAGCGTTACGATGCGTCTGGCTTCTTGCTGTGCTTGTTCACGCAGCTCAACGGCCGCTGCTTCTGCACGTTTTTCAGCTTCTGCTAGGCGTTGTTGTCCCTGTTCGCGTGCTTTTGCTACCGTTTGAGCTGCTTCTTGCTGTGCCTTTTCCAAAGCGGATTGGCTTTGCTCTGCAGCTTGTAAACCGTCCGCGATTTTTTGAGCGCGCTCGTCCAGCGCTTGGATTAACGGAGGCCACACGAATTTCATCGTGAACCACGCTAAAACCAAAAACACGAGCATCTGCGCGATCAGGGTGGCGTTGAGATTCATCTTTTTTCTTTAAATCGGAAGGGGAGGCTACTGTATAGGGCCTACCAAAAGTGCGTTCGGTTCTAAGAATACCCGTTCACAAATTATCGGTTGATGGTGCGCCGATATTGAGGTTCCTTCGTCACCCCAATCTATGCAAGACTGGAAAAATGAGGATGCTAGGCTGGAGGGACGTATGAACCCCAACAAGATTGCCATCCACGTTACATCACAGTCTTGTATTGAATTTGTAGAGAGGATCCGATCAATTAAGCAGCTAAGCTAGCAAGCAGTGGGTTAGCAAATGCGAAAAGCATAGCCACACCAACACCGATCAAGAAGGCTGCATCGATCAAACCAGCCAACAAGAACATTTTAGTTTGTAGTGGGTTGATGAGTTCAGGCTGACGGGCACAGGCTTCAATATATTTACCACCCATTAGTGCGATACCGATACATGCACCAATTGCGCCGAGGCCAATAATGATGCTGATTGCAATAACAGTCAGGCCCTGAATGTGCGCTATGGAAGCTTGCATAATGATTTCCCTTTGTTCAATAAAAATTAAAAACGAAAATTACAAAATCTATATTTGATGGCTTAATGGCTCTCATGTGCCTGACCCAAATACACCAGGGTCAGCATCATGAAAATGAAAGCTTGAAGCAGAACAATTAAAATATGAAAAATGGCCCAAATACTACCTGCAATCACATGGCTAATTAGTCCAAGTGCTGTCGAGTCGGGGCCAAAATTCCACAGGCTGCCCAATAAGGCGATCAGCAAGAATAACAGCTCGCCCGCGTACATATTTCCAAAAAGCCGCATACCCAGAGAGACGGTTTTGGCTAAGTATTCAACAATATTCAATGTTAGATTGGGTATCCACAAAACCGGATGCGCGCCAAAGGGTGAGCATATTAATTCGTGTAAAAAACCAGAGAGGGTTTTAATTTTGACGCTGTAATACAGCATTAAAACCAATACGCCCAATGCTATGCCGAGTGTGCCATTCAAATCAGCAGTAGGGACAATGCGGTGCGACGGAATAATGCTGGAAAGCCCGAGGTGGCGAATGATCGTGCCTGGCAAATCAACCGGGATAAAATCGAGCGAATTCATGAGCGCTACCCATACAAATACCGTTAATGCAAGGGGAGCGATAAAGCGCCGACTACCGCGAACAATAGATTTAGATTGAGTCTCTACCATCTCAACTAGCATCTCAATCGCACATTGAAAACGCGAAGGGACACCGCTAGTCGCGCGGCGAGCCGCGAGATACAAGACAAAAATCGTGACGAGACCCATCAATATGGACCAAAACAAGGTGTCCAAATTCCATACGGAAAAATCGACAATCGCAGTTTGCGGTTTGTTCGAGAAATTCTGCAGGTGATGAGCAATATACCCTGAGGGTTCAGGTGGGGTAGTGCTGTGCGCCGTCATCTAAATGAACAAAAAGAAGTGGTCAAAAAAGCAAAAAATGGGTCGGTAAGGCAATTTTAGACATGCCTAAAGCCTTTACTTTATAAGTAGAGGAGCCCGCTAAAGACAAAAGGCCGCGATTGTAAAGGATTCTTATAGACGGTTCAAGTAAAAGTCCATCTATGTATAACGCGCACCTCTGAGGTGTAGTCATTGGTAGGTTGGTGGTGACGAAGGAACCCCAACATGCGCGCCACCGCCTTGTATAGCTTGAGCAATACCGAACTCACCTGGCTTCAAACAAGATTAAGAGGAATTGCATCAGATCGGCTATTTATTTGTGCAGATTGCGTTAATACCAACGCTTCTGCTCTTTTTGTCAGCAATGATCGTGCTTCTTGCTCTTCGGTCTCGCACGGCGCCCCCCTTGCTCCGCGTTGCTTGAGCAGCTTTGTATTCCTCGCACTGAGTCCAATTACATCTTGAATGCACATATCTGGCACTGTCAATGTGGTTTGCGCTGAGGCCCAGTGTAAGATCACGTGGCATGCCTCACCGTCCCGGTGCACTTGCCAAAGGCGTATTACTTTATCTTCACCTCCCGTTGCTAGCCAAACTCCTTCAGCACTTGTGTACCAAGCAACGGAATTGGTACTCCCATTAAAACCTTGAATCACGGTTAAACATTGGCCTGAAATAATTGACCACAGCCGTACCGTATTGTCCCAACTGCCTGAGGCTAGCATTTTGCCATCGTTTGAGAACGCGACGCTTTTTACGTTACCTGTATGTCCTTCGAACGTATGCAACATTTTCTTTTCGGCTACCGACCACAGCCGTACCGTCTTGTCCTTACTGCCCGATGCAAGCATTTTGCCATCGTTTGAGAACACGACGCTTTTTACCGAGTCGGTATGTCCTTCGAACGTGTGCAACAGTTCCCTCTCGGCTACCGACCACAGCCGTACCGTCTTGTCATAATTGCCCGATGCTAGCTTCTGATCATCGCTTGAAAACGCAATGCTGTTCACGCTGGTTGTAGGTCCTTTGAAAGTATGCAACAGTTTCTTCTCGGCTACCGACCACAGCCGTAGTATATTGCCATAACTACCCGCCGAGGCCAGCGTTTGGCTATCGTTTGAGATCGCGATGCTTTCCACGTAACTTGTATGTCCTTCGAACGTGTGCGATGGTTTTTTCTCGGCTACTGACCACAGCCGTACCGTCTTGTCATTACTGCCTGATGCCAGCGTTTGGCCATCGCTTAAGAACACGACACTTGTCACTTTTTCGGTATGTCCTTCGGATGTGTGCGATGGTTTTTTCTCGACTACCGACCACAGCCGTACCGTCTTGTCCTTACTGCCCGACGCCAGCGTTTTGCCATCGTTTGAGAAAGCAATGCTGGTCACTTCCTCGTTATGTCCCTCGAATGTGCACAACGTTTTTTTTTCGGCTACCGACCACAGCCACACCGTCCTGTCATAACTGCCAGAGGCCATTGTTTGGCCATCGCTTGAGAATGCCACGCTTCTCACATAGTGGGTATGCCCTTCGAACGTGTGCAACGGTTTCTTCTCGGCTACCGACCACAGCCGTACTGTGAAGTCATAACTGCCTGAGGCTAATATTTGACCGTCGCTTGAGAACGCGATGCTTTCCACGTTACCTGTATGCCCTTCGAAAGTGTGCAACAGTTTCTTCTCGGCTACCGACCACAGCTGTACCGTCTTGTCCCAACTGCCTGATGCCAGCGTTCGGTCATCGCTTGAGAACGCCACGCTTGTTACCCAGTGGGTATGTCCTTTGAATGTGTATATCGTTTTTCTCTCGGCTACCGACCACAGTCGTACCGTCTTGTCATGGCTTCCCGATGCCAGCGTTTGCCCATCGCTTGAGAACGCGACGCTTGTCACGGTTTCGGTATGTCCTTCAAACACGTGCAGTAGCTTTTTCTCGTCTACCGACCACAGTCGCATCGTCTTGTCATAACTACCCGAGACCAACGTTTGGCCATCGTTTGAGAATACAACGCTTGTCACTCCTTCTGTATGTCCTTTGAAGGTATGCACATGCGCTAACGTCTCTACCTCATATAGCGCAATCTCATCATATGTTACGACTACTAGGTAGCGCCCATCTGGCGAATAGCAGCAAGCACTAACAGAACTTTTCAACTGCAGGCCCGGCAACTCTCCGAACTGCACCTCGTCCATGCGCGCGCCCGTTAAATCTGCGTTGCGTAACCACGTGCCAGTTAAGTCCGTGTTGCTTAGATCCGCCCTTTGAAGCTGTGCAGAATCAAATACGCCATAGCTCAAATCTGCGCCAGGAATACGAATACCCTGTAAATCCGAACTATTAAACTGTACCCCTGCTTTTATTAATACCGTAATCGCATTAGCCGCTCCCACTGTTACAGACAATTCAGCAACCTTAGACCTCTCTATCCAAGCATGAAGATATGCCTTAAATAGCGGTTGTGCTTTAACCTGTTCAACTAGGAAATCTAAGATCACTGGCTCGTTGATTATCGGGAGCTGATTGAGCTCATCTTCTAGATGAGGTTCCGCCTCCTCAAATTTAGGGGGGCAAATGGCTCGTACTATCAAATACTCCTGCATCGATTTATGCGAAAACGCGTAATATTGCCTTTGCTTGATTTGCAGAGGCGCGTTAAAGCGCAGCAATCGAGTTTTAGCGCTTTCCTCAAAAAAAGCTTTGTAGACCTCAGGGTAGCGCTTTTCAAACCGGTCACTATCCTGAGCAGTTGTTAGCCCCACCTTGGTCAGTGCTAGCGCACAGCTTTGCATAAAGGTAAAACCTTGTGGGACAAACCCCCCTTTGCACTCGACAAGCGATCGCTTAGCCTCTTCTTCATCAGGTGTTAAAGGGATTGCACTTAAACGGGCCTGCCAATTCTTCCACCAATGTTGAAAGTATTGTTCGTAAACTGCACTTAGCGTTAAGCGCTTGGTGTCTTGATGGGTTAGCTCTAATTCAGGCAAGATCTGAAAAAGCATGCGCAATACCACCGGCCGTTCTAACTCCTTGCTAAGCTGTGCTAATTGATTCAATGCTTGCTCATATTGCGCTACGCTCCAGCGCGAATGGTTTTTTTCAACATAGTGCTGAATATAGCGGGTGCGTTGTGCGGAGGAAAACGGCGCCATGGACATTTCCCACAAGGCTTGAGGCAATGCCTTAGGGCAGAAGTACATGTGATAATTCGCGTCCAAGTATTCAGGACGGCTTGTGATTACAAACTTTGCATTTTCCCACTGCCATAATTCATTGAGTTCATAAAAATTACGATTGCGCTCTTTAATTTCATCATAGCCATCAAAAATAAAAATGCAGCGCTGATGTGAATGCATGCGTAATGCCTCAATTTGCTCTGGGGCAAAACCTTTGCTTTGTAAAAATTGTTGGATAACTTGCTTGTTGGGATTTTCAATATTTCTGAGTTCGATAAAGAAGACCAGTGGTCGACCATCGGAGGTTTGAGAGAGATGTTGATAGTCTGTAAGTTTTTTAAGTGCCAAATGTCGATTAAAGGTCGACTTTCCGGAGCCTGCCACCCCTAGTAATAAAAATACGCTTGCTTCTGACGCAAAAAATCGTTCTAACTCTGCGTCAAGATCTACTATCTGTTCGCCTTGCTGGCCTCTCTTGATCCCTTGCAGAGGCACATACATGGATAAAACATGACTTTCCCCTGTCCTTTTTAAACTTTCTTGATAGGCTCGCTTAAATTGTTTGATGCTATCGCCCAGTATTGCTAGCGGTTCATCGGCGGCTTGCAGCGCCTGCTTCTGCGTTTCTTGGCTTTCTTGCACGATAAGCGCCAGTTGACGAAGCAATGCTGTACGAAAGTCTTGGAAGATGTCTTCTACGAGTTTGTCAAACTCCAAAGCACCTAAGGTTGAAGTAGCCTCCTTTAAACGTGCGACAAGATTATCGTACCCAAGCCAAAACTTATCCAAAAGCGTTTTCGCCTCATCATTGCCTACCAATAGTCGCTCAATCAATTTAAACAGCACCTTATGCCGACTTTGATTGGGATAAACCTGTTGCCCCGCTTCGACTTGCACCTCGATTCGAGGGATGTCGCCTATCCGAACGGCGGTATTTTGAATAAATTTTTCTAGACAAGATGCATGGCTTTGGGGCGTTAAAGGAACCGAGATAATGCCGTGCTGATCTTTCAAATGCGCTTCTCGAATTTGCAGAAAAGCCATTTCTGTCAGTACATGGTGAAAGTTGGCTGGCTTTTGAGAAAATGTTTCGACTACGTCACGAATAGCTGACGCGCGTGCTTGTATGCTGTTGGTGCGATAGGTTGCTTGATCTATGGCGTAGGCAGCTTGCAGTGCCTCGTAAAATTCTTGATAGTCTGGCCATTTCAAATAATTGCCTAATACCTCAGAGCAACACACAACCACCTTATCAACGGGGGTTACATCCTCGATTAACTGAGTGGGCAGCAAACAAAGCTGGCTAGTTACGATATCTTCTATCCTGCCGTCATGCTTTTGTTTTCGCGAAAACTCTGAATAAGGTTGTCCCAGTGGTGTTTGATCTGAATAGAGGTTGACGCAAATTTGAGATGATTTCTCGATCAAATATCTCGCTGTATCTGCTTCAGCCCGCCCATAAGTCGGATTGTCGTGCGCGTATACCAGAAACAAACTGGGTTTATTCGGTATCCTCAGCGAGGCCAGCATCGAAATCGCCTTTTCAAAAAGACGGTCTAATAGAGCGCTGTCCTGAATAGAGGAAACCACCGGTGGAGTTTGGATAGGTAGGGCCGTTTGAATCCGAACAGGTGGGGATTCAAAGGAAATAATGGTCGCTTTGCGTCCTTGCTCAATTTCTGTAGTTTTCTCTACTGCCTCAGTTTGCTCCCTGTCAAATTGAGCAGTTACATCCTGATACTCCCATGCTTTTGCTCTCTTATAGCTCGCCTGTGCTTTGTCAATTTTACCCAGCTTTTCCAAGAGCTTAGCGCGCTCGACATACACTTCGATAATCCGCTGCCGCAAAGCTTTTGCTTCGACTGTTTGAGGTGTACGGGCCTGTTCTATGGCGCTTTTTGCCTCTCCAAAGGGAAGCACGCCTTGTGCCTCTGCAATATATTTAAAAGTCGCTTTAGCTTGACCATACAAGGCTAAAGCCCACTCAGGATGCGGTGATTCTTCATATATACGCGCCTGGTCGAGATAGCCTTGCGCCATCACTTGTGCTTGCCTGATTAGCAGTGTTTGAGAAGCGACTTGACTCAACATGCTTGAATGATCCTTTTATCTTATACAACGCCAATCACTTCGACAGTGAACGGCATATACCACCCCTATCATGAGTTGGACGGCTTAACGTGATGTATTTCTTATACTTAGTGATTTAAGAGCAGTTAGCCAATCAGCCAGCTTCTCCAAATTTTCTCATCATTTCGCGTACAGTGGCCGCCCATGGATTGGAAGGACATTGGTATGCATGTTGGGGTTCCTTCGTCACCACCAACCTACCGTTCTTTCAGGGCCACCTCATTATAAAACCGTAGATTAGCTTATGATTCAAGTTTTATGGTT
>JASSUF010000019.1:0-23013 GCA_031963365.1 Mycoavidus cysteinexigens | reverse complement strand
ATGCCGGGTGGTGTGGCAGGGGTGCAGCCTCAGAAGGCTGCCCCCTATGCCGATTATGACCAGCGTGTGTTGCTTCCAATGGCGGCTTTGGTGGGAGGTACCGTAGTGATGGCCGCAGATTTGGTAGCGCGCACGGTAGTAGCACCTATGCAATGGCCGGTGGGGGTGGTGTTGGCATTGGTTGGCGCGCCTATTTTTTTATATAGATTATTGCGTATACGATGATGGTTGACTCACAAAAAGTAACGCACTGCAGCTCTACGCAAGCCTATGTAACGCCTATTGCACCATCTGGTAATTTGAGCGTGCATGATATTACTTTGCAGCTAGGTGGCCGCACGATGGTGAAGCATTTCAATCAGGATTTTTCGCCAGGGCAAATATGGTGCGTGATGGGTCCTAATGGAGCAGGTAAAACCACTTTGATTCACATGCTTGCTGGCTTACGTGCTCCGCAGAAAGGGCAAGTTTGCCTAGATGGCCGTGCATTGTCTGATTGGCCTCTTATAGAGTTAGCACGCCGTCGCGCATGGATGCCGCAGATTTTGCAAGATGCTTTTGCACTGAGTGTGATGGAGAGTGTGTTGCTTGCTCGCCATCCATATCGAGAAATGTTTCGTATGGGGAAACAAAAAGGTGTGAGGAAAGAAGAGGCTGATCTAGCAAAAGTGCAAGCATTGCTGAGTGCTTTGGAAATAGAGGCGCTTGCAAAACGTTCAGTGTGCTCTTTATCAGGAGGAGAGCGTCAGCGTGTAGCGCTCGCTGCTGCGCTGTGTCAGGACACAAGATTATTGCTTCTAGATGAGCCGTTAGCACATGTGGATGTGCCTCATCAGCTCACTTGTTTGCGGGTATTGCGTGCGCGTTGTAGCCCAAAAGAAGGGGAAGCAGCATGTGTGATTTTTTCAGGGCACGATTTTTATATTGCTGGGCTTTTTGCTACGCATGTGTTGTTGCTAGATGGCTTGGGTGGAGCCATTGCAGGGCCTGTGCAAGCAGTATTGACGCCAGAGTGTGTGAGCCATACTTTTGGGCATCCGTTTAAATGGGTGCCTGAAGGAGTGAATGGGCAAGGTGAGAGATTTTTGATGCCTATTTTGTAGTTTTGAGGCTGAAGCTCTTTTACCTAGCCTCTCTGCTATAGGTGCTGGTAGGGTTTAGATATGTATTTTCGAAGAAGCCTTCTTCATCCAAGTTGCTAATTAGTGAGTCAGGCGTGCATGTGCCTGGTAATTCGATAGAATCCTCATCACCTTCCATGGAGTGCAGTATCCAGCTTGGTGATGCTTTACTCTCAGAGAGAAAACGAGCTACGGTTATTGCAAGCGCTACTAGGCTTAAGAGACCACATCCTACCTGCAGCGCTAAGCTAGAAAAACCTACAGTCAGATGTATGAGTGGGTAGAGAAGGATAGACACTTTTTCAAAATTTTCTATAGAAAAAATTCCCATACAGCGCTTTAAAAATCCGGGAGTATCTTCTAAGAATGTCCCATCAAGGGTGTTCTCCATAAAACTGTCAGTCTCTAAATTTAGCGTTTCTGTACTTGTAGAGCGTATAGAAGATGCGTAAAAGATGCGGTCGGATAATTGATCAGTTGGAGTTTTGTAAGGAAAAGAGGAAATTAATTTACTGAGCATGGTGCTTCCATTCATTTATTAGCTCTAGTAGGGTGTATGAGAATCGCGCTTTCAATGGCCCCCAAGATGCACCTTAGGGGGGCTTGAATGTACACCATAAACAATATTTTTAGAGCCTTCTTGCGTATATAGTTTTATTCCATCAATTAGACCAGAATGATGTGCCTTGCGTAGCATTTATTTTGATTTTTTGTTCGGGCATGCAGCCTATTTTTATGGAAATGGCGTGCCATACCCCATCCTAAAAACTATAAAATAGATCTCAAAAATTTCTCATGCTGCTTGTGAGCCTGCCTTGATTTAGCGTGTGCGACCTGAAAGTCGTACCACTTATGCTCAGCCCAACATAAGTGAGGTTATGTTGAGTTCGCTTGGCATCTTTATATAATGCATTTTTATATGGATCGAAAATGAAGCTAAAGTATGTTTTAGCAGCGCTTGCTATTTGCGCATGCGCTAAGTCTGGCTATGCGCAGACAGCAGGCGACTTTACAGTAGGTATAGGATTGAGCCGCTTTATACCTCAGAGTAGCGGATATGTTTTTGACAAGTCAATCTGGTTTGATGTTCCAACGGTTCAGGTGCCGCGGGCTCATGTAAAGGCCTCGGACGCGAATGCACTAAGTTTAAGTGGTGCTTATTTCATTACCAATAATCTTGCTAGCGAATTCATACTTAACTCGCCAGCGCGCTTTAGCATAAGAGGTATGGGTGATTACTGGGCAGGTCGCCCTGAGGGACTCAACCCGCTATTGAGTACATTAGAGCAATCAAGCTATATGTTACTGTTCAAATATTATTTCAGCGATCCAGAAGCAAAATTCCGGCCTTTCCTGGGCGCAGGCCTTAGCTACAATCATTTCACAAAAGCACGGTTCCATGGAAGCATGTACTTCATCGAGCCGCTCACTCCAGCCACTCTTTCTGTTAAAGACACGTGGGCCCCAGTCCTGAACGGAGGCCTAACCTATCAATTTAATAAGCGTTGCTTTGCCAGTTTATCCGTTTCCTATATGCGCCTACAGCCAACTGCTGAGGTGCGGTCAGATGCAGCAAATTTTAGAACTTATTCGAAATTCAAACTCAATCCAGTCATCACTGCTTTGAGCATTGGTTATCGTTTATAAGAATAACTATTCATACGTTCTATCAATTTGCTAGTCACGATTGCACAGCAAAAAAATCCTAATTAACTGATTTATGTAAGTAAAAGCAGATAAATGAAGCTAAAACACCTCTTCTTGGCATTCGCTATGTGCGCATGTCCTATGCTCGTGCATGCGCAAGTGGCAGGCGACTTTATATTGAGCACGGGGTGGAATTACTCTATGCCGCAGCACAATAGCCATGTTTTTGGAAAGCATACTCTTAGCGGTTCCCCAATAGAAGTCTCGAATCCAGGGAGTGTTAAGGTTGGTAAAGGGAGTGCACTCAATCTGAGCGGTACTTACTTTATTACCGACAACCTCGCTAGTGAATTTATGCTTAGCACGGGAACCCATTTAGATCTCAATGGGAGCGGTTATTGGGAGAGCTTTGATAAAGTTGGCTCGATAGAGCAATGGAATCCTGCTCTGGTACTTAAATATTATTTTGGTAATTCAGAAGCAAAGTTTCGGCCATTTCTTGGAGCAGGAATCAGCCGAGTCTGGTTTACAAAAGTGCACTTTGCAGACGAATTTGAGGGTCTGCCCACAGTCTCAACCCTTTCAATCAAAGACCAGTGGGCTGCAGTTTTTGATGGCGGCTTTAGCTATCAGTTCAACAAAAATTGTTTTGCTAGCCTATCGATTTTGTATATGCCGTTGCGTACTACCGCTACAACACGCTCGCGCACTACGGATGAAATATGGATACGAGAGCTGACATCTGAAGCAAAATTAAAACTCAATCCGGTTATCACTTCTTTGAGTATTGGATACCGTTTCTAATAAGCACTACTCCAAGCTTAATCTAAAAAAATAGCGCCAACGTGAGCTATAAAAAAACCCTCAAAAGTCAGATCGGTGTCTAACTTTTGAGGGTAGTCTATTCTGGGTGAATTAAACTGAATTTAAGTTGTCCAGAAATTTAGCGATAGCATGCCCTGTTTTCATCAATCACTCAATCTAGTTTTGCTCCCTTCTTGACCAGAAACTCAACTATATCTAGTCTCCCTAGAAAAATATTAGATTTCAATAAACTCGATAAACCGTCTAGCTGATTTTCCTCTGTGTCTGTATCGATAAGAGGCTTAGCCATATCCCAGTGTTTTACCTTTTCGGCTGCATCGATAAGAAACTCAGCAAAATCCCAGTGTTTGTTACGAAGTGCCAGCTCAAGCGCCTGACCGAATACCTCGCGGTCTATTTGTCCTACGTTATTATCGATCAAAAACTCAGCCATCGGAATTTGGCCCTCATTGGCTGCAGCGCATAACAGATGCTCTATGCACTCGACCCAAAAACTCATGTCCCCCGTAGAAGCTGTAGTGACAGAAACAAAAGCTTCGCCTATCTCCTCTGCCGCATGCTGGATCAAAAGCTTAATTATCTTGACATCTTCCTCAGCACATGCGGTGTCCAATATAGCCGCTGCTCCGATATGCTTAGCCAAAAACTTAGCTATACGCAGGTGATTAGTACCAGTTCTAATATTATCAAGAGCGAGGCGCAATGCTTTCTGGTCTCCCTGTGCTCCGCATTCAGCTAAAAATTCAACTATATCGTGGTTACCCCTTTCAGCTGCTAAGCGTATTGGGGTGGCTTGCTCATTACCGGCCGGCAGGTCCATCTCTGCCTGGCATTCATTTATCAAGCACTTCATTATATCGAGCCTGTCTTCTTGAGCTGCAAGGTGCAGCAAAGAGTAGTCTAAAAATGTTTGCTGCAGCAATAGATCCTTATTCTGGCCGCCTTCTTTTACAAAGCACTTAAATATAGCGGTGTCACCTATTAGAATCGCGCGCACTATGGGGAGGCGCCCCATTTTATCTTTCAACTCTGTATTTGCCCCGTGCTTTATTAATTTTCTCACGGCCGCTTCATCGCGAATTTCGACGGCCCAATGCAGTGGAGTTTTCCCTTGCTGATCGAGTTCATCAATATCCATGCCGGTAGCAAGCGCTTTTTCAAACAAGTCCCATTCATTATTTGTAACCATCCAATGTATGACAGGCTTTTCATACAAAGGTTGGCCAAACTTATTACGAGCATTGATAAACATCCTGCTTTCTAGAATATTATTTTGGGCGATAGCATTATCTACATTAGCCACATTAGCCACATTAGCTACATTAGCTACATTAGCTACATTAGCTACATTAGCTACATTAGCTATATTAGCTATATTAGCTATATTAGCTACGTTAGCGGCATTATCAAAGCCCTCAATACCGGCAAAGATATCATCGTCAGCATCTTCAGCAAAGTTAGCTAAATTAGCAGCATTAGCAAGGTCAGCAACGGCAGCAGCATCAGCAAGATCTTCCATGCCATCAAAGATATCATCGTCAGCACCTTCAGCAAAGTTAGCTAAATTGGCGGCATTAGCAGCATTGGCAAGGTCAGCAACGGCAGCAGCATCAGCAGGATCTTCCATGCCATCAAAAATATCATCGTCAGCATCTTCAGCAAAGTTAGCTAAATTGGCGGCATTAGCAGCATTGGCAAGGTTAGCAACGGCAGCAGCATCAGCAAGATCTTCCATGCCATCAAAGATATCCTCTTCAGCAGCGGCAGTGGGCCCTGCGAATCCAACTTTAATAGTTTCATCTGACAATTCCAGAAAAAATTCTGGCTTAGGTGCGTGATCTTTCGACTGAGTCATAAGCCACGCTAAATTATTAAAACAATAATCTTGCTGTGCTTCAGTTAGCTCCTTATCCCAATCTATAACTTCTGTAGGCGATTCTGACATGGAAGAGGGAGGGGTCGGCAAATTGAGCAGCGTGAGTAAATCACGTCCAGTCTTAGGTTTATTTTTCTTTAAAAAAAGACCATCGGCAGCCTCAATGACAGGACCTCTTGTATAGAAATACGAAAGAGTATGGTTCATTAGCTGTCGGAAAGAAGGGTTCTGCGCAAAGTTATCTTTGGCTCCCTCGGAAAAAAGTAATTTGTGTAATGTACTCTGCTCTTCAGGAGACTTAGCCTGAAACACTTTGTGTAGCGCACCATTAGCCGTTGTAGCACCGGCCCTGCTCACCGCGAAAATAGATGCCCAAGTTTCAAAAGGACAGTATCTCAAGATGTTTATCCATATCTCAAGTGGGTGTCCTAACAACGTTTTTGATTGCGTTGACAAAGTTGTGCTACCCGCAATGGGAGTAAGTTGTGCTGCCTGTTCGTCTGTAACAGTTTGCTCTGGAGAGATAACGGATTGCGAAGCAGGATAAGGTACTGGAAGTGGTACTGCCGGAGTAAGACTGTTTGGTGCGCCTATCATATTTACTACCTTTGCGAACAGGGTGAAAGAACCTATTTTTTCTGCAATTAAGAAAAATCTTAATATACATCTAAATAAGGTCTTTACACTATTCCAATTTCATAAATAATTATTTTTTTGTGGCGGTGACAGTATTGCTATCCAAGCATGCTTCAGTAAAGCTGCATGGCTTTTCGTCACGTGAATTTCACCATAGCCAGTGCGCACTCCCATCGTATTCTGACGCCTACTTGGTGCAGATTAGCGTGGTGCACGGGGTAAGACCGGCGACCCATTTCTGGGTCACCCTCTTTGTCGTGGCGATGCTGCTCCTGAGAGCAAAGCAGCTCAGTTTAGTATTAAGCGAAGCTTGGTTTCCTAGCGCTGAGTAGCCGGGCTGCGCTCACGTGCACCATATTTAAATAGTAGGTCTACCATACCTTTATGCTCTTTTTCCTTGGCACAATCCAACGCGCTTACCCCATCTTCATTAAACACATTTGGATTGAAATTCGCCTCAAGGAGTTTTCTAAGAAAGTCTTCTGCTCCATTCGAAATGGCCCAGAGCACCGGCTCTACATCTCCAGCCGGATCGAAAAATACTCCGGTGGTAAGCATTTTATTGAGTTCCCTTTCATTATGCCGGCCACCTTTATAGGTCTTTATGAGTCCATCGAAGACCAGCCAATGGTTACACGTCAGAAAACGCTCTATATCGAATTTTTGCTCTTGAGTGGAAAGCTGGCCTAGCTGCATAAGAAGATGAAAGCCGAGTGTGTTATGTATTCTCTTATTTAAAAAAGCGGGGTTGTCAGATTTTCTACATAGCCCCATCTCTATCAAATCCTTTCCCATCATTTTTGGATACGAATAGATATATTCCTCTCTCTTTTCGCAATGCTGAGGGAAACGTTTAGACAACAGTAACTGTATGCTTGGAATAAAGTTGATGTTCTTATAGCCTTTTAACACTACGCTTTTGATGAACTTCTCTAATGGGGGATTTTTTCTTTTGAGGAGCGTTTCTTGAAGGATTTCTTCATGAGGGATGACTTGAGGAATTTTCTCTGCCCATGCTGCTTGACGGCTTGCTAATAAAATATCGTGCAGTTTTTCTGGGATGCCTTCTTTAAAGATTTCTTTTGCCTTCTCAGAAGATAAAAATTGGCGTATTGGCAAATCTTTCACTGCATGAACAAGAGAATTGCACATGGAACTTGCCAAGCTGAAATTGTGCAAATCTTTCACCTCTTTGCAGTGGATTCCGAGGATCAATATCCAAATTTCAGGGAATAAGTTACAACGGAACCCTGTATTTAGGCTAGAAGGTGATGCTATCTCTGCGTTATTCCCCGCCTCAATTTCTGTAGAGAAACTGGATAACGTAGTATTTAATGAACTAGAAGCAGTGGTAATGGATGTGGTGCCGCAGAGTTTCTGATGCATGTTGATATTTCCCAGGTGTTAAAAAATCTAGGGCATTAGGGCGTGTTTACCCTTGCCCATGTAGGCGATATATTGCAACCCGGTAGCCAGGAATTCCTTTGATGCCAGTATTAAATTTTTAATATTTTATTTTAGAGCTTTATACACTGGTCTTCAATGAGGCAGTGGTTTGCATGTTGGGGTTCCTTCGTCACCACCAACCTACGTACTGGTCGGGGGTAATGACGCCGCTACCGGGTTGCGAACGAGGGCTATTTCCCAGGATTTTGATCTGCTTCTAATTGCGTCTGCCGTACAAAATCTAATACTTCGCATAATTGTTTGGCGCCTTGTGCTAGGCGTGGGCCTGGGCGGTCTAGTAGATCGCTATTTATTCTGAAGATGGGTGGGTAATGGTTGTTTTTGGGAGTGGTGGTGCTGGATTGCGTGTAAGTGGAGTTAGGTGCGCCAGATTGGCTGATTATTATCACGTCGGGCTTCGCAGCTAGCATGGCTTCGGTGGAAACTATAGGAGCTAATGCTTGTTGTGCTGCGAATATATTGATGCCTCCACAGTTCTCTAGCAAGGTATTGATTAATGCTTGGCCATTGAGGGTGATAAGGGGTCTTTTTGATATTTGATAAAACACCCGTATAGGTTTGCGTGTTGCATAGCGTAAGCGTAGTGCTTGGAGGTCTGTTGTAAATTGTAGGGCTGCGGTTTGTGCAATCGGGTTGGTTCCAAGGAGAGTGCCTAACTTTTCAAGAGTAGTGGCAATGTCTTGGATAGAGTGTGGATTGCTATAAAACACAGGTATATTCAATGTGCGCAGCGCTTTTTGGGTGCGGTGCGTGCCTGGTTGCATCCAAGCTACTATGAGATCTGGCTTGATGGCCAGAATATGTTCTATATCCAAGGCTCGATAGTCGCCAACACGCGGTAGGGTCAGGGCATGGGCTGGATAATCACTATACGCTACGGCCGCTGCTAAAGCGGATTGCCCGCCAGCAGCGTAGAGAAGTTCGGTGGTGTGTGGGGCTAGGCTGATTACGCGTTGAGCAGGTTTGGTGAGTGTGATGGATTGACCTGTATCGTCTATCACGCGCAGAGGAGAGAGGGTAGCAGAGGGTGTGACTTCCCCATAAACAACAGGGGATAGCCCAAAAGCGAGTGCAATGCTTAATAGGTTGATAAAACGCGCTAGGTGTTTTTTAAAGGGTGGTTTGGGGTGACGCAGAACCCCCTCTATCCATTCAATGTCTTTTGAATAATATAAAGCTAAAGCGCGCTTAAAGCGTTTGCAGAGGGACATGGTCGCGCTGTTCACGAATGCGGTTGTGCTCATCCACAAATACCAATTGAGGCTTTGCTTCTCCTGAGCGTATTTTTTCTTCTTCAAAAAGCGCGAAAGTAGCGATGATGATCAAGTCTCCTCGCTGTGCCCGTCGTGCTGCGGAGCCATTGAGTGAGATGATGCCGCTGCCTCTTTCTGCGCGTATGGCATAGGTTGAAAGCCGCTCACCGTTATCAATATTCCAGATATCGATTTTTTCGTTTTCAACGATATTGGCTGCGTCTAGTAGATCTTCATCGATTGCGCAGGAGCCTTCATAGTGCAGCTCGCAGTGCGTGACTGTGGCGCGATGAATTTTGGATTTGAGCAAAATACGTTGCATAGAACACCTGGCCCTGAGTAAGGGGTAGTTGAGTGTGAGAGATTGAAGAGGTTTTGTATAGCGTGGAGCTGCATAACCTCTTTATTTCTGTTGGAACAGGAAATTCATAATATCCCCATCATGCACTACATATTCTTTGCCTTCTGCCCGCATTTTCCCAGCTTCTTTCGCACCCTTTTCCCCTTTGTGCTGTATAAAATCGTCAAAGCTTATAGTTTGAGCGCGAATAAAGCCGTGTTCAAAATCACTATGGATGGCGCCTGCAGCTTGGGGAGCGGTGTCTCCTAGACGGATAGTCCAGGCACGTACTTCTTTTTCTCCTACCGTAAAGTAAGTGTGCAGGCCCAATAAGCTAAATGCAGCTTTGGCAACGCGATGCAGCCCAGATTCCTTCAAACCCATATCTTCCAAAAAGACTTTTTTATCTTCTTCGTCTAAATCGGCAAGCTCTGCTTCGGTTGCTGCGCATACTGCAACAACGGGGGTGTTTTCTGCTGCAGCGCGGCCCTTTACTGCTTCGAGTAGAGGGTTGTTTTGAAAGCCGTCATCGCTCACATTTGCGATATACATCATCGGTTTTGTAGTGAGGAGTTGCAGGGGGGCAAGGCTTGCCATTTCTGTATCAGATAACCCCATTGTGCGCACGAGCTGACCTTCATTAAGCGCTGCACTGACTCTCCCAAGGAGTGCTATTTGCTGCACAGCTTCTTTGTCATTGTTTGATTTAGCGGCTTTGGTAAAACGTATCAGGGCTTTATCAACGGTATTTAAATCTGCGAGAGCAAGCTCGGTGTGAATGACATCAATATCAGAAAGAGGATCAACTGTGCCAGCAACGTGAACCACGTTAGGGTCGTCAAAGCATCGCACCACATGCGCAATGGCATCTGTACCGCGAATATTTTCTAAAAACTGGTTACCGCGACCTTCGCCTTTTGAAGCACCCGCAACCAGCCCTGCGATATCTACAAATTTCACTACAGCAGGAACCACTCTTTGTGGTTTAGCGATGTCTTCTAATATAGTGAGTCGATCATCCGGCAACTCAACAATCCCCGTATTGGGTTCAATCGTACAAAATGGATAATTTTCAGCAGGAATGCCTGCTCGAGTGATTGCGTTGAAAAGGGTGGACTTTCCAACATTAGGCAAACCGACGATTCCACATTCGAGACTCATATTAACCTTGTTTCCATAGCTGCAATTTAGCTGCAGTGATTTATAACTTGTTTTTCATTCTCATGAAAAAACTTGAATCTGCACATTTTGGTATAGGTTGTGCAGTGATCGCAGTGCTTATGTATATAGAGTAGAGTACCTAGCTCTGAAGCTTGCTTTTTCAAATGAGATATTTTCTTTTGAAGATTTTAAACAGGTTTTTGAGCCCTGAGCTCGAAAAAAAGCCTTCCGTTTGGAAGGCTATAAATATTGGCGGGTCGTGAGCGGTGCAATCTAGGGCATGTCCTAATCTGAGGATTAAGATTGCGCTGTGCAACCAGCCGAGCTAACAACCCAATAAGCGCGCATCATATAGATTTAGTCTGTTATAGACAAGTTGCGCTTATTTGCTGTGGGCTGCGTTAAATTTATTTTTATTAGTTGGAATGATGGCTTCTTTACACTCTTTTGATTCGGTTCAGGTTGCAGTCGCAGGTGGAGGTATTGTAGGTAAGGCGACCGCTTTGGGTTTGCTTCAGCTTGGGCTTAAGGTTGCATTGATTGATCCTAAAGCCAGTGGTTTTCCTGTTGCAGCGAAAGGGTCTGCTAGTGGTATTAGTACCTTTCCTCGTGCTTATGCATTGTCACCTGGTTCGCAGGCTTTATTTGAGCGTTTGCGGGTATGGCAGGCTTTGGATAGAGCGCTTTTAAGCCCGGTCTATGACATGCGTATTTATGGACGGGCTACGCATGCATCGGATGCTCCTGTAAATCGAAGTGGAGTGTCACAGCAAGAGCTGCAAAGACGTGAAGAGGCAGCTAGCTTGCATTTTTCTGCTTTTGAGGCCAGGGTGCCTGTGCTGGCATGGATTGTGGAAGAGGCACAGCTTGAATCCGCTTTAGATGCTGCACTGTCTTTTCAGCCGCAATTACGGCATTTTCCTACTCAGCTTCGTCAGTTTCAGGTTAACCAATCTGGGGCGATGCTTACGCTTGGAGACAAGACAACAATAAATGCAGAGTTATTGCTCGGTGCCGATGGCGCGCAGTCTTTTGTGCGTAGTCAAATGGGAGTGAGTCTTACGCGGCGCGAATATCCTCAGTTAGGGGTGATTGCAACGTTTCAGATACAAAAGCCGCACGGTGAGACGGCGTATCAATGGTTTGACCAGGGGGAGATCCTGGCATTACTGCCCCTGCCGGGCAATCAGGTATCGATGGTGTGGTCTGTTAGTAAAGAACATGGCCGATCTTTATTGGCATTAAGTGGGCCAGAGCTTGCTGCAATGGTGCAGGCGAAGGTGGGGGAGCGGTTTGGGCGACTGGATTGCTTGCCACCAAGTGTTAAAGATGGCTCGCCCGTAGCCTGTGGATTTCCGCTCGCGCGCTATAGCGTAGATCATTTAATTGCTCCGCATATTGCATTGATAGGAGATGCGGCGCATGGCTTGCATCCTTTGGCAGGGCAGGGCCTTAATTTGGGGTTGGGTGATGTGTCCACGATGCTAGACGTGGTAGCGCAGAGTCAGGGGCAAACATTTCGATCTTTAGGGGATTTTAATGTGCTGCGTCGTTACGAGCGTGCACGTCGAGAAGATTTGCATAAATTACTTTGGGCGACAGAAGGGATTTACCGCCTCTTTTCGGTGCCTGGTGTTTTGGCGCAAGGAGTGCGTATAGCAGGCATGACCTGGCTGAATCGTTTGTCTTTTTTAAAGCGTCAGCTTATTACTCAAGCATTGGGATTGAAATTTCTGCAGCGTTTTTAGAGGCAAAATACCTATTGCCTCTTTGAGAGGCTAAGATTTATTTGAGAATGTGATCTGCCTAAATAGAGAGGTATCTCACTTCGCATCCAGAGAAAAATATTATCTAATAAAGGCATTGTCTTTTATGTGTTTTTTCTGGGGCGTGTAGTGAAAATATCTAATAGTACTCTTCAATCTTGCAATAAGACTGGGGATAAAATATATGGCAGACCTGCTGATGTAAGTAATATTAATAAAATTAATAGATGTTCTGCAATTAAAAAAAATAATTCTAAGGTGACGCGTCAATCGCAAATACTGAGTTTAAAAAATGCCCTTTTCCTTGGTGGAGTAGAATTAAAGGATAAGATGGAATTGGCATATTCTTTTTGGGATCAAAAAATAATAAGTGCCCTTGAAGACGATATCCTATATATAGCCAATAATGAACGTGGCAATTTTTCTAGTTTGTATAGAAAAGTAGAAGCAAAGCTTTTTGAGAGAAAATATATAGGAGTGATAGATGATTTAATGAAGGAAACCCCGATAGGTAGGAAGAGATTGCAATCGTTTTTTATGGCCGTTATACTTAATTCCCATAAAAATACAGAAGCTTTGACTAACTGCTTGAGTTCCTTATTTTTATTTCACTGCATACATAGGGATTTTTTAGAAAAGCAAATTGAGGTGATGTGTAAACATAATCTAGCATAGTGTGCATGTCGGGGGTAGATCACACGCAAACCACAGCCTTTTTAAATACCTGCGTAACATCAATTATTTAATAACCCTCGTCGATATTGGATCGCTTCCGCAATGTGGATAGAGCGAGTTTGTTGAGTATGGTCTAAATCTGCAATTGTGCGGGCGATTTTAAGAATGCGGTAGTAGCTCCGAGTAGACCAGCCAAATTGGGTGGTGGCATTGTGTAATAAGGTTTGGCCTGGTGGATCGGGTTGGCAGTGTTGGTCGATATCACGGCTACTTAAAGCGGCATTTAAGCATTTTTGACGTGCTATTTGTTGATTGCGTGCAGCTACTACGCGTTGTGCGACGGTAGCACTAGTTTCTGTATGAACAGGTTGCGTATGGCGTTGCGCAAGTTCCAAAGGGGTAAGCGCTTGGACTTGAATGTGCAGGTCTATACGATCTAGTAGCGGGCCAGAAAGGCGGTGCTGGTAACGTTTAGCTATATCTGGTGTGCAGCGGCATCGCCCACGAGGGTCACCTAACCATCCGCACGGGCATGGGTTCATTGCTGCAATGAGTTGGCAGGCTGCAGGGAAATGTGCTTGGGCTGCAGCGCGAGAAATAGTGATGGAGCCTGATTCAAGCGGCTCACGCAGCATTTCTAGTACGTGTCGGTTAAATTCAGGCAGTTCATCTAAAAAAAGCACGCCATGATGGGCGAGAGTGATTTCACCTGGCTGGGGAGGATTGCCCCCGCCTACGAGGGCTGCGGCACTGGCTGAGTGATGGGGAGAGCGAAAGGGGCGTTGGCGCCATTGCGCAGTAGTAAAACCCGTGACGTGGTGACTCAGTAATGCAGCACAATCTAGTGCCTCTGTATCAGAGAGGGGCGGCAAAATGCTAGTTAAGCGAGCCGCTAACATTGATTTTCCTGAACCGGGTGGGCCGATCATCAGTAAGTGATGGCCTCCTGCTGCAGCGACTTCAAGTGCGCGTTTGGCGGTATTATTTCCAACCACTTCGGCTAAATCAGGGTAGGCGTTTTCTTTAATCGCCACGGAGGTATTTTGCTCTTCAGGATTCAAGGGATGAAGTAATCCCTCAGCCTGGTTGGATAAATGCGCACATAGTTCCAGCAGCGTGGCTGCACCAAATACTTTGACACCCGGAATAAATGCAGCTTGTGCTGCGCTAGCTTTGGGTAGGTAGATTTCTGGTACGTTAGTGGTTTCAAAAGAAAGCGGCGGTGTGTTGGTGGCAGCAGCATCTTGTAGTAATGGCGTGCTTAGTTTATCAGGTGGGGGGTAGGTGTGTGGTTTTGCCTGTCGATGTTGGCGTACTAATCCACAGACCATTGCAAAAGCGCCTCGCATCGGGCGCAGCGCGCCTGTGAGGGAGAGCTCACCTGCAAATTCGCGTCCTTCTAACGCGGTGAGGGGCAGTTGTCCGCTAGCTGCGAGGATACCCAGTGCTATGGGAAGGTCAAAATGCCCGGATTCTTTGGGTAGATCGGCCGGGGCAAGATTGACGGTAATGCGGCGTACAGGGAAGTCAAATTGGCAATTTTGTAGTGCTGCGCGTACACGCTCTCGGCTTTCTTTTACTTCAAGATCTGGTAATCCAACAATAGTGAATGCAGGTAGCCCATTGGCCAGATTTACTTCAACGGTCACTTCAGGCGCGCTGGCAGCAGCTAAAGCACGACTGCGTATGACGGCAAGCGACATCTTTTTCTCCCGTGCCAACAACCAAAGCGTTCATCCCAGCCTTATATCTGTAGGTTGGTGGGGTACAAACCCCAACACGCGCACCACCGACTTGTAACTATCGCTTTTGACCTGCATTTGCAGGTTTTAAAAGGCCAGTGGTTATCATGTTGGGGTTCGTGCCTCACCCCAACCTACAGCAGGCTTTCTAATCTTACAACGCGTGCTTCTAAAGCTTCGAGTTTGGCGCGTGTGCGTTCTAATACCTGCTTTTGCGTATCGAATGCTTCGTAGCTGACGATGTCCAGTTTGGTAAGGCCTTGCTTAAAAAGCCCATCAATTTGGTGTTTGATATCCTGCATGGGGGAATCGCGCAGTAAATCTGCAATTTTGAGCTGAATATCTTCAAAGAGTGCTTTAGGGTTCATGGCGTGCAATTAGAAAGAGTATGTGAAAGGATATGTAGAGAAAAGCAATGTAGCACGTCATACGCCAGATTCCATCATTATTGATTAAACTGGCTATTTGGCAGAGCATCCATAGCAAAAGAGCTGATTATTTCAGCTCTTTTGCTATGTACATTATTTGTGGGCACGGCTTGTTTAAATGAGGTGAGCTATCTGAGGAGCGGGTGCTGTTTTGCCTTGACTGTTAGCATCATAGTAGATCGGAGGAAATAAGATTTTGAGCTGTTCGGTAAGCTCCTGCGCAAATTTATGCCTTTGTTCCATTTCTTTCGGTCGTATGCGTTCCCAATTATCTAAAGTGGAATGCAGCATGCTATGCGAGGTATGCATTAAAACAGCACTGATTATTAATACGCCTATTTCTTTTATAAAATTCTGTATTTTTTCTAGTGCATATACATATACTTTTATTATGGGGTAGCACAGCATGGTATCTGGTCTATCCATATTTTATATTATTTTTTTTATTTTATATAAGGCATGAGGGGATGCCATAATCATAGATTCATCTTCGACTACTACCCCCAGAAATTTTAAATTATCTATAATGTGATTAAAAACGTCCAATTGATAGTCATCGGATAATAATTGATAAGATATCTCTACCATTTTTCCATGTTCGATGGGTCGTATATTTTGTTGAAAATCTTGTTCAATTAATTTTTTATATTTTTGAATAATATCGGTAATAGGTGTATTGGAGGCGGATTCAATCTTATAAGGGTGATTTTTATACGTTTTTTTATACGCTTCACAGCTTGCTATCAAATAGATTGTATGCGTTGTAGCTAATAATGATGCTAATTGTGGTGGAGTTTTTCTTCTCTGGCTAATTGGAGTCAGTGAAGAAGCATTTAGAAAATGTTGGATACTGCTCAAGGCCAACAACTCATTTTCAATATCGGTGTTGGTATCATCAGCATAAGAAATGCATCTAAATTTTTTGCACATCTCGCACGCATCAAATTTTATAGGTGCATTGAAAAGGGCTGCAATATTCATTTAATATAATATGCCTATTCGCGTAGGTTGGTGGTGAGGTACGAACCCCAACATGCATACCACTGTCCTTTTAAAACCTGCATGTACAGCTTAAAAACGATGATTAGAAGTCTGTGGTATGCATGTTGGGGTTCGTACCTCACCACCAACCTACCGTTTACCTGTACTCCCAAAACCACCTATACCCCGTGTGCTATCTGAAAATTCATCTACCACATTAAATTCAACCTGCATAACTGGAACGATAACAAGCTGCGCTATACGCTCAAAAGGCTGTAGCGTGAAAGAGTCTGTTCCACGATTCCAGGTGGAGATCATCAATTGGCCTTGGTAGTCTGAATCGATCAGACCTACTAGATTGCCCAGCACGATGCCGTGTTTATGTCCAAGACCCGAGCGGGGGAGAATTAAAGCGGTGTAGCCTGGGTCTGCAATATGTATGGATAACCCTGTAGGAATAAGGCTTGTCTCTCCAGGCGCTAAGATTAGGGGCGCATCTAAGCATGCGCGCAAATCGAGGCCAGCACTGCCTGTGGTGGCGTAAGTAGGAAGTTCGTTGCGTAGGCGTTCATCTAGGATGCGTAGGTCGATTTTCATATGAGTGACGGGGGAAAAGGGCTTTAGAAAGATTAAGAAGATGGGCAAAGGGAAGCGTATTTTTTCTGAGTGACAAATGAGGTATTAAATGCGGATGTAGAGCCTTTTTGTGCTCTATGTACGATTTCTTCAATCAGTTGATGCGCTAAGACTTGTTTGCTCGCCCTTGGTAAGAGTGTGGTGCCTTGGTCATCGAAGAGGAGCAGTTCATTGTCGTCAGCTCCAAATGCAGCGGGACACAAATTGCCTACTAGAAGGGGGATGTTTTTGTGTAGCCGTTTGGCGTGAGCATGCGCTTCGAGTGCTTCACTTTCTGCTGCAAAACCTACGCAAAAAGGAGGGTTTGGGAGTCGAGCAACGTGTGCGAGGATATCTGGATTTTCCGCAAGCATCAGAGAGGCAGGGGGCATATTGGGTGCTTTTTTTATCTTTTCAGCCTGTACATTTTGAATGCGCCAGTCTGCAACGGCTGCTACTGAGATAAAAATATCTACATTTTGAATGCTGGCAAGGACTGCCTCAAACATTTGTTGAGTGGTTATGACATTTTGGCGCTCTATATCCCAAGGTGTTGGCAGGTGAGTAGGGCCTGCAATAATTTTTACCTGGGCACCACTGGCACGTGCTGCACGAGCGATAGCAAATCCCATTTTTCCGCTGGAGCGATTCATCAGCCCGCGCACGGGGTCAATGGGCTCAAATGTTGGTCCAGCCGTGATAAGGACGCGTTTATTCGCTAGCAATTTTGGATGCAGATGTGCAAAGAGGGCCTCATATAAAATTTCTGGCTCGAGTAATCGGCCTTCTCCGGTTTCTCCGCACGCTTGAGAGCCTGCATCAGGGCCCAGAAAGATAAGGCCATCTTCGCGCAGCTGAGTGATATTGCGCTGCGTGGCTGGGTTGAGCCACATCTGCTGGTTCATTGCAGGAGCTACAAATAATGGGGGGGTGGGGCTAGTGCGGGCTAAGCACAAGGTAGATAACAGATCATTTGCTATCCCATGCGTCAGTTTAGCTAGGAAGTTGGCGGAGGCAGGGGCAATCAGGATGGCATCGCTAGATCGTGCCAGGCCAATGTGGGGCATGGCATTGCCCTGATCGGACAAATTACTATCCGCGGTATATACCGGTTGGCCTGAGAGCGCTTGCATGGTAGTGGGCGTGATAAAGCGTGTAGCAGCTTGCGTCATAACCACTTGAACTTGCGCGCCTGCTAATTTTAAAAGGCGTGTGAGTTCAGCCGATTTATAACAGGCGATGCCGCCTGTTAGGCCCAATACGATGCGTTTATTAAGAAGTTCCATGGTCATTACTGAGCGCGCCGCACGCGCCGTAGTTCATCCAAAATCAATAAAAAGACGCCGCAGGTAATCGCACTATCAGCTAAGTTAAAAGCAGGCCAGTGCCAATTCCGAATATGAAAATCTAAAAAGTCGATCACATAGCCATAGCGTACCCGATCTATAACATTGCCCAATGCACCGCCGAGAATGAGTGAGAGTGCGGTGCAAAAAAGGCGCTGTTGGGCATGCCGTTTGAGTAAATACACGATGAAAAGTGCCGCTATAACCCCAAAGGCCGTCAATCCCCAACGTTGCCATCCACCGGCGTTTGCTAAAAAACTAAAAGCAGCGCCCTGGTTATGCAGTAAAAACAAGTTGAAAAATGAAGTGATTTCTTGCACAGAGGCATAGTGGTGTAGCTGCGATACGGTAATTTTAGTGAGTTGGTCTAGCACGATAACGACTATGGCTACACAAAGCCACTGCCATACATTGGTAGTGTGCCCAGATTCGCCTGTAGCTTGCGCGGGTTTGCGCGGCTTAGATTCTTTATAGGTTTTCACGATTTTGCCCATCATTTTTTATTGCATAGTGAAGTGGAGCGGGTGAGGCTCCGATTTATGCTGCGTGCCTTTGCGATGCTTTTTTTGTAAGCTGCTTGCCAAATAAATTGGTTTTGCAGCGTGTGCATAAGGTGGGATGTTGTGCATCTTCACCCACATCATGTTGATAATGCCAGCATCGTTCACATTTCTGATAGGGTGAAGCGCGGACATGAATGGCTTCTTCACTGGCATCTAGTGCACGTATAAGTGTAGCTTCAGAGGTGATCAGCACAAATTTAAGGTCATCTCGTAGGCTTGCAAGGGCTTCATAACGTACATCGCTGGCATGAATTTCGACGTGAGCTTGTAGAGAAGAGCCTATCGAGCTAGCGCTGGAGGTGCCAGAGCGGGCATCTTCAAGTGCTTTAGTGACATCGCTGCGCACTTCACGGATACGACCCCATTTTGCTAAAAGCGCGGAGGTATCCGCGAGTTCAGGATACGCATAGTATGTTTCGGTGAAGAGGGTGATGGCATCTGGATACAAGACTTTCCAAGCTTCTTCTGCTGTGAACGACAAAATGGGTGCAATGACGCGCAGTAACCCTTGTGTGATGTGATAGAGCGCAGTTTGTGCAGCGCGGCGTAGAGGATCGTCAGGAGCGTGGGTGTACAGGCGATCTTTTAGAATATCTAAATAAAAGCCACCTAGATCCTCTGAGCAGAAGGTTTGTAGTAGGGTCACAATGGGGTGAAATTCATAGCGCTCATAGTGCCCCAATAAGGTTTCTTGCAGTGAGGCAGATAGCGCTACTGCGTAGCGATCGATGTCTAGCCATTCTGACGGAGGGACGGCTTGTGTGGCGAAATCAAAATCGGAGAGATTCGCTAGTAAAAAGCGCAAGGTATTGCGTATGCGGCGATAACTCTCTGTAACGCGTTTTAAGATTTCATCTGAAATCGATAATTCGCCTGAATAGTCTGTAGACGCTACCCATAAACGAATAATTTCTGCGCCACATTGCTGCACGATGGTTTGAGGTGCAACCACATTCCCAGCAGATTTCGACATTTTTTTACCTTGCCCATCTACACAAAAACCGTGGGTGAGCAGCGCTTTATAAGGTGCATGGCCATCTAACATCGAAGCAGTAAGCAGCGAAGAGTGGAACCAACCACGATGCTGATCTGAACCTTCGAGATACAAATCAGCAGGAAAGCGGAGTTTAGATGCGTGCGAGCCGCGTAGAACATGCCAGTGTGTGGTGCCGGAGTCAAACCATACATCGAGCGTGTCACGGCTTTTTTCATAGTCTTTGGCTTCGTCGCCCAGTATTTCCTGTGCACTGAGAGCTTGCCATGCCTCGATGCCGTGTTGCTCAATATGTTGTGCAACACGCTCTAGGCCGGCTTGGGTTTGGGGATGCAGTGCGCCTGGTTCTTTATGGATCCAAAATGCCATGGGTACACCCCACTGGCGCTGGCGTGAGAGCGTCCAGTCTGGACGGTGTGCGAGCATGCTGGTTAAGCGTTGCCGTCCCCAACTAGGAAAGAATTGGGTAGCAGCCGCGCCTTCTAGCGCGAGAGTACGTAGGCTTTTTTCTTCGCCATGCGCAATGCGATCCATGCCTGCAAACCATTGTGACGTGGCGCGGTAGATTAGCGGTGTTTTATGACGCCAACAGTGCATCGTGCTATGGGGGAGTTTTTCTGCTTTAAACAGCGTACCTGCTTGTTCTAGCGCTTCGACGATTTGAGGGTTAGCTTTCCAGATAAACATGCCGCCAAAGAGGGGCAGGCTGTCGGTATAGCAGCCATTCCCTAAAACGGGGTTGAGTATGTCCGCATCACTGAGACCTTGCGCTTTATAGGACTCAAAATCTTCCAAACCATAGGCAGGCGCACTGTGCACAATGCCTGTACCGGTATCGAGGGTGACGTAGTCTGCTAGATTAATCGCTGAGGTGCGCTGATAACCCGTATGTGCTTTCGCTAGAGGGTGATGGAATCGCAGGCCTTCTAAGGCTTGCCCGGTTGTAGAGGCGACGATGGTGCCTTCTAGTCCATAAGCTTCGAGGCAGCTTTGAACGCGCTCAGTAGCCACCAAAAGCCGCCCGCGTGCGGTATCAACCAGGCTATAACTGAAATCAGGATGAATGGTTAAGGCTTGGTTAGCAGGAAGCGTCCACGGGGTGGTGGTCCAGATGATCAGCTGGCCTTCGCTGGCATCAGTTTGCAATCCAAAGGCCTGACTGACTTTTGCAGGTTCTGCGAATGCAAAGGCCACGTCGATTGCCCAGTCTACTTTATCTTGATATTCAACCTCTGCTTCTGCGAGGGCAGAGCCGCAATCAAAACACCAATTGACCGGTTTGAGGCCTCGGAATACATAGCCTTTTTCGAGCATCAAAGCGAGCGCACGGATTTCGCCGGCCTCGTTTGCATAGTTCATCGTTTGATACGGATTGCTCCAGTCTGCTAAGACCCCTAATCGCTGGAATTCTACTTTTTGTCGCTCAATTTGTACTTCTGCGTAAGCGCGTGCATGGCGCTGTACTTCAGCGGTTGCTAAACCTCGGCCATACTTTTTTTCAATTTGTACTTCGATAGGCATGCCATGGCAATCCCAACCTGGCACATAGGGCGCATCAAATCCCGCTAGCGTGCGAGATTTGACAATGATGTCCTTCAAAATTTTATTGACTGCATGACCAATATGAATATCGCCATTGGCATAAGGAGGGCCATCGTGCAGGATAAAAGTGGGCCGTCCTTTACATGCTTGCCGAATGACTTCATAGACCTGTTTCTCTTGCCATTCTTTGACCCATTGTGGTTCGCGCTTTGGCAGATTGCCGCGCATGGGGAACGGCGTATCTAACAGGTTAACGGGATACTTTTCAGGGGAAGCGGTAGAAGAAGAGGGAGCGTCGCTCATAGTTACCTGTAAGAAGGAAAGGGTGCGGAAGAAGAAGTATGACCTTCCGGAGTTAAATCGAAAAATTGCCGAGCGTCTTCGATGTCTTGCTCTATGGCTTTAGTGAGGATATCGAGAGAAGGGTATTTTTTCTCATCGCGTAATTTTTTAAGGAATTCAACACGTATACATTTGCCGTATGCATCGCCTTCCCAGTCGAGCACATGCACTTCTAATAGGGCCGGCTCTGATAGTGCTATCGTGGGCCGAGTGCCTAGGCTTGCTACTCCTTTTTTAGGCTCTGCAGATTCGGCATCTAGTCCGTGTACAAGCACCACAAAAATACCGGAAAGCGCAAGTTGTATGGAAGGGTATCTTGCCGAAGACAAGCGCATATTTAAAGTAGGAAAACCTAATTGCCGGCCGAGTTTCTTGCCATGCCCCACATGACCGCTCAGCGTGCAGGCATGGCCGAGCAGATTGCGCGCCGTGTCTAGCTGCCCTGCTTGCAGCACAGCACGGATAGCCGAACTAGAGATGCGCTGCGCATTTGAGCTATGGATAGCAGGGATAGACACTGCTTCAAAACCGTATTGCTGACCGTAAGATTGTAATAGAGCAAAGTCACCGCGCCGGTGCGCGCCGTATCGAAAATCATCTCCAACACCTACCCACACCGCTTGCAAGCTTTTAATAATAACTTGCTCAATGAAGTATTCAGGCGTTTGCGCAGCACATTGTGCATTAAAAGGCATGATTACCACGCGATCTACCCCACATCTGCGCAGTTGTTCAATTTTATCGCGCAGCAACCCAATACGTGCACAGGCTTTAGAACCCTGAAAAAACTCATTAGGGTAAGGCTCAAACGTCATTACACATAACGGTACATTATGCGCAGCTGCCGCCTCATGAGCACGGGCAATCAATGTTTGATGGCCGCGATGCATGCCGTCAAAATTGCCGATGGTGAGCGCACAAGGCGTTCTATGGGAGGGGCTTGGAAGCCTGCTGAAAATTTTCACACTGAAATGGCCGCAAGGCGGATCCTGCTTCTTTAATTAGCTAGGAGGTTGTCGAGGTACTTTGAGATTGGCTGAGTTTGTCCTGCTTACTCTGCCCATTCTCTTTTCTCAAAAAGGAGCAATTATAAAGCTTGCATCAACGGGAAGTGGGTCTCATCGATCATAGATGCTAAGAAATAGGCTGCTTCAAGGGCATTTTTGACAAATTGTCTTGTAAGCGGGTTATAGCGAGCGAGGTAAAACGGTTTGCAGGGCAAGGGATTACGCGATGCATACAACTATTTAGTGGTATGCGGGGTCGCCCCCTTTTATTTTTAAACTATATGGTTTATATTTATCGTTATCGAGTAATATTTTTGCCTATAGAAATTTGCGCTGTGCTCCTAACACAGCGCAAATACACAGTGCCCCTACTACTTATTTTGCCTTTTGGAAAATCTCATGACTTTGAATGTTGTAAACCCCCCTTCCCATTTTGATGAAGCGTGGAAGGAAGTTTTAGATGCCTATTTTCAAGAATTTATGGAGTTTTTTTATCCAAAGCTGTCTGAGAATATTGATTGGAGTAAAGGTTATCAATTAATGGACAAAGAGCTTCAAGCTTTGGCTACCGATAGCGTGATTGGCAAGCGGTTTGTCGATAAGCTCGTCAAAATCCATTCTAAAGCAGGACAAGCGAGTTTTGTATTGCTACACACCGAAGTCCAGGGCGCGAAAGAAGAAGATTT
>JASSUF010000018.1:0-23034 GCA_031963365.1 Mycoavidus cysteinexigens | reverse complement strand
GTGCTCCTGCTCCCCCAAATATGAACCCTTTTGGAAGACTCTAAACAGGTTCTTAGGGCAATTAGGACACGCCCTACAAGGAGCCTAATTTTGATTGCTGTGTTTGAAGGATTAATTTTCCTGCGGCTACATGCATGATCTGCGTGATGGGCTTAGGGTATAGGCCAAATGCCAGAACCAATATCGCCAATGCAGCTAACATGCCGCGTTCACGGCAATTCAAATCAGTCAGTTTAGCCACATTCTCATTAGCCACTGGGCCAAAATAGACGCGCTTAACCATCCACAGTGTATAAGCAGCACCCAAAACTAAGGTTAGCGCAGCTAATAAACCTATCCAGAAGTTGAAATGTACTGCAGCCAGAATGACCATAAATTCGCCAACAAACCCAGAGGTTCCAGGTAAGCCTGCATTAGCCATCGCAAAAAATACTGAAAAAGCAGCAAACTTAGGCATCACATTAATAACTCCGCCGTAATCTGCAATTTGTCGGCTATGCATGCGGTCATAGAGCACGCCTATGCACAAAAACATCGCTCCAGAGACTAAACCATGCGAAATCATTTGCACGATTGCGCCTTCCAAGGCCAAAGGCGTGAAAAGAAAAAAGCCTAAAGTCACCATACCCATATGGGCGATTGAAGAGTAAGCCACCAGTTTTTTCATATCTTGCTGGGCAATAGCAACCAGGCCGATATAAATGACTGCAATGAGAGAAAGCACTACGATAACCGGCGCTAAAAAGTGGCTTGCATCTGGGGTAATGGGCAGAGAGAAACGTAAAAATCCGTATGCACCTAGCTTTAACATAATAGCAGCCAGCACCACAGAGCCGCCTGTAGGCGCTTCAACGTGCGCATCGGGCAGCCAAGTATGCACAGGCCACATAGGCACTTTGACTGCAAATGCCATAAAAAAAGCAATAAACAGCAGGATTTGTATATTTAAAGGAATCGGTAAAGGCTGCCAGGCAGCTAACGCAAAGCTACCTGAATGCGCATAGAGATAAAGCAGTGCTACGAGCATCAACAAAGAGCCCATCAGCGTATAGAGAAAAAATTTGAACGCTGCATAAACCCGAGAAGGTCCACCCCAAATGCCGATAATCAAATACATCGGAATCAGTGTAGCTTCAAAAAATACATAAAACAGTAAACCGTCTTGGGCGCAGAAAACACCGACCATCAAGCCAGATAAAATAAGAAAAGCGCCTAGGTAAGCAGCCACATGCTTAGTAATCACTTCCCAAGCTGCCACCACTACTATCACAGTTGTCAGTGCAGTTAACACTACCAGCCAAAGCGAAATACCATCTATACCTAGCGAATAGAAAATATTAAAGCGCCCAATCCATGCGACATGCTCCACAAATTGCATATCGGTTGCATGTATATCGAAATGTGTCCATAACGGCAAAGTCACGGCAAAGCTGAGCACAGCACCAGTTAGGGCTATCCAGCGCAATACGGCATCACTTATTTTCCAGTTTTGACTAGAACGGAGTGTGTTAGACGCAAAGCTAGCAGGGAGTATGCCCAACCCAAGAACCAGTACACCAAAGGCTATCGGCATCCAGATTGCTAGACTCAATAGGGGGTAAGCATGCATAGGGATTAAATTCAAAGATGGTAAATGTGAAATCAGCTAGCTAGCCACAAAAAGAGACTCAATAAGCCTAAGACTCCGAGAATCATGACCAAAGCATAGTGATACAGATAACCTGATTGGAATACCCGTGCGGTACGGCCAAAGCACTGGATAACGCGGGCGCTGCTGTTAACTATGCCATCAATAACCGCTTGGTCAAACTCTTTCCACAGCCCTGTTGCAAAAGCTACGGTACCGCGCACAAAAACAAACTCATTGAGTTGGTTCATATAGTACTGGCGGTCTAACAGGGTATAGATCCATGAGAAACGCTGACGTAACCAGGCTGTAATGCCCGGTTGCTTTAGGTATAAAAACCAGGCTGTCACCACGCCAGCAGCGGCTAAAAAGACTGGCAACCCACTAAACGCATGCTTAGCCATTGGCCACCACCCGTGAAATGCCTGGCCTAGCTCGTGCATAACAGGATGGTTTGCCCCCATATACAGCACACGATCAAAAATAACGCCGTGCGCAAAAAAATCACCGTAGAGCAAGGGTCCAATAATAGCGGCACCCAATACCAAAGACGGAATAGCCAGCAGCACTAAAGGACCCGTAATCACCCAAGGTGATTCGTGAGGTTCTCCTCCATGCGCGTGATCATGTCCATCCTGTGCTACGGGGTGATGGGTAGTAACGCGATTGAAGCGTGGTGTGCCATGAAAGACTAAAAATACCATTCGGAAAGAATAGAGTGCTGTCACAAAAACGCTAGCTAGTAATGCGAACGCAGCGAACCCAGCACCTGGCAAATGCGATTCCAGCACGGCTTCAATAATGGAGTCTTTTGAATAAAAGCCAGAGAATAAAGGGGTACCGATCAAAGACAATGAGCCAATTAACGAGACAATCCAGGTAATTGGCATGTATTTACTCAGCCCACCCATTTTCCGCATATCTTGCTCATGATGCATGCCAATAATGACCGAGCCTGCAGCTAGAAAGAGCAGCGCTTTAAAGAAAGCATGCGTGACCAGATGAAACAGTGCCGCAGAATACGCCGATGCACCCAACGCCACGGTCATATAACCAAGCTGAGACAGTGTTGAATACGCAACCACGCGCTTAATATCATTTTGAACTATGCCAAGCAAACCCATAAATAGCGCGGTAATACCGCCAATCACTAGCATAAAGGACAGCGCAGTTTCAGAAAGCTCAAACAACGGAGACATCCGAGACACCATAAAAATGCCTGCTGTCACCATCGTTGCTGCGTGAATTAATGCGGAGATTGGTGTGGGGCCTTCCATAGAGTCAGGCAACCATACGTGCAGAGGAAATTGAGCAGATTTGCCCATTGCACCAACAAACAAGCACAAGCAAGCAACAGTCAAAAAGCTAACGCTGGTTCCTGGGAAGGTCAGAGGGATCAATAGATCGCGCTGCGCAAAAATGTCTTCATAACGCAATGAGCCTGCCTGCATTCCGAGCAGAGCAATGCCTAAAATAAACCCAAAATCACCGACTCGGTTTACCAAAAATGCTTTTAGATTGGCATAGACCGCTGTAGGACGGGTATACCAAAAACCAATCAGTAAATACGACACCAAACCCACTGCTTCCCAGCCAAAGAAAAGCTGCAAGAAGTTATTGCTCATTACCAGCATGAGCATTGCAAAAGTAAACAGCGAGATATACGCAAAGAAGCGGGCATAGCCTGGGTCATCCCGCATATAACCAATGGTATAGATATGCACCATGAGGGAGACCGAGGTCACCACACACATCATCAATGCACTCAGTGAATCGATCAAAAACCCCACTTCAAGGTGTAATAGAGGAGCCGATGGCTGCGATTGTCCTGCAGAGTTCAACGCAGGTAATTGGACTTGCATCCACTCGTATATGGTGCCGTGGTAACTTGCCCCATGCATTACCTGGAATAAAACCCAGGCAGACAAAGCAAATGATAAAGCCACCCCTAGAATAGTCACACTGTGCGCACCACGACGCCCAACTATATTGCCTCCAAAACCAGCAATAAGTGCCCCTACTAAAGGAGCTAGAGCAATAGTCAGTAGCAAAGCGGGGTTAAGGGTAATAGCCATACAAGCAAGGGGGCATTAAAAAGAAGGAGATGGACAAAGGAGGACACGCTAATAATGTAGTGCGCCCTACCCTTTTAGCTGATCTAGGTTTTTCAAATCAGCCGTATCACGTGCTCGAAATAACGTGATCAAAATAGCCAATCCAATTGCGGCCTCAGCAGCTGCAACCGTGAGTACAAAAAAGACAAAAACCTGACCGTGCAAATCTCCCAAAAAATGAGAGAACGCAACAAAATTGGTATTCACCGCGAGGAGCATTAATTCGATAGACATCAGGATGGCAATCATATTTCGCCGGTTTAAAAAAATCCCGACCATCCCGATGACGAACAAAATAGCCCCTACAATAAGAGGATAGGCAAGAGTGGGCATAGTGAAAATCCTGCTTCGATGTAAAAGGGTTCTATCAAACTCTATCAACCACAAGAAAAGCAAAGAACGGTAGGTTGGTGGTGACGAAGGAACCCCAACATGCATACCATTAGCTTTTTGAATACCTGCGTAACATCCGTTAGTAACTATCTGCACGCATATTTTTTACTAAACGCACACGATCTTTTGGTTGAGCTTCTAGCTGTTTAGAAACATCTATACGCTTGCGATCTTTACCATGACGTAATGTCAGCGCAACAGCAGCAATGATGGCCACTAAAAGTACTAACCCTGCGATTTCAAAAGCAAAAATATAGTGCGTGTAAATCAGCAGCCCTATCTGATGGGCATTGGAATGTAAAAGATCTGCCTGCGCTTTCGGAGCGGCCTGTGTACCGCTAAAGCTGCGCCACAAAATCAGCGCCAATTCAAAAGCCATCACTCCACCGACTCCAAGAGCCAAGGGCATAAATCGCTGAAAATCACGCCGTAAAGTGCTGGTTTCAATATCCAGCATCATCACGACGAATAAAAATAGAACCATCACTGCGCCGACATAGACTAGCACCAGCAAAATTGCCAAGAATTCTGCTTTTAACAACATCCAGAGCGCTGCGGCATTAAAAAAGGCTAGGATCAAAAAAAGCGCCGATTGTACAGAATCAGGCGCAGTAATTACACGTAAGCCTGAAAGTAATAATAAACAGGCAAACATATAAAACAGCAAAGAGGTCATTCCCATTTTTTTGCGCTTTTTTAAAAAATAGTGTGTTCGGAACTTAGGGCGTGTCCTCAATTGTCCCAAACAATCTGGTTATCGATACCTTGCATCGGCTTCGCGTGCTGCTGCAATTTGGGATTCATATTGATCCCCAACGGCTAGCAACATATCTTTTGTAAAGTACAAGTCGCCTCGCTTTTCACCATGGTATTCGAGTAATTGCGTTTCCACGATCGAATCTACAGGACAACTCTCTTCGCATAAACCGCAAAAAATACATTTTGTTAAATCAATGTCATACCGAGTGGTGCGGCGGGTATTGTCAGCACGCAGCTCAGACTCAATGGTAATCGCCATTGCAGGGCACACTGCTTCGCATAATTTACATGCAATACAACGTTCCTCGCCATTTGGGTAACGGCGCAGAGCATGCAAGCCACGAAAACGGGGCGATAGGGGCGTCTTTTCTTCAGGAAACTGTACGGTTACCTTGCGGGAGAAGAGATATTTGCCCGTTAAAGCCATTCCCTTAAAGAGCTCAATCAGGAAAAAACTTTTTAGAAAATTGCTGATACGGCGCAACATACTTTTGATCCGATAAAAAAGCGGCAATTCATTAAAATAAAATTAAGGTTCAGCGATTAATTTGTAGCACGTTGCAACCGCACTAGCTCCAGATAGACCATGGAGACATCACCCAAAAACCGATAAATATAAGCCACACTACGCAAAGCGGAATAAATATTTTCCATCCCAAACGCATGATTTGATCATATCGATATCTGGGGAAAGTGGCACGCACCCAGATAAACACCGAGAGTAAAAAGAAAACTTTTATAGCAAGCCAGAAAAAACCCGGCACAAAAGAGAGAAAACCAAATGGTGCGTCCCACCCACCCAGAAATAAGGTAGCAGTGAGGGCCGAAATAACGATCATATTGATATATTCGGCCAAGAAAAATAGCGCAAACGCCATACCTGAATAGTCGACCATATGGCCAGCTACAATTTCAGACTCCCCTTCCACCACATCAAAAGGATGGCGATTGGTCTCTGCAATACCTGAAATAAAATACACCCCACACATTGGCAAAAGCGGCAACCAATTCCAGGATAAGAAATTCAAGCCCAACCCAGCAAATATCCCGCGCTGCTGACTATGCACAATGTCTGACAGATTTAAGCTGCCCGAAATCATCAATACAACAACCAGAGCAAATCCCATCGCAATTTCATAGGAAACCATTTGTCCCGCTGCACGCATGGCGCCAAGCAATGCATATTTTGAATTGGATGCCCAACCAGCCAGAATCACACCATACACGCCGACAGAAGAAATCGCCATCACATAGAGTAAACCGGCATTGATATCACCCAGCACCATCTCAGCTTGCAATGGGATCACAGCCCATACTGCAAAAGCAGGCGCCACAGTCATAATAGGCGCTACTGCATATAACCAAGGGGTCGCTTTTGCGGGTTGAATCACTTCTTTCAGTAGCAGCTTCAACACATCAGCAATCGGCTGCAGCAAACCTCGAGGACCCACTCGGTTTGGCCCCAGGCGCACATGCATCCAGCCAATGAGCTTGCGCTCCCAAAGAATCAAATACGCCACGCTCAGCAAAAGCCCTAGCACCATCACTAGAATGCATGCACCTGTCCATACGACAGGCCATGCGGCACCTAGTAGATGCTCGCCAGCAGCATGAATAGCCTTGAACCCGCTCATTGAGTATGACTTTCCTAAAGTTGAAAACCTATATATGCATCGGATATCTGGGCTTATCGCCAGATTATCTCAGCGCAATGATTATTATTTACCGATGTTACGCAGGTGTTCAAGAGGACCGTGGTATGCGTGTTGGGGTTCGTACCTCACCCCAACCTACCGGATGCATATATAAAAGGTTCTATCAAACACGTAGGTTGGTGGTGACGAAGGAACCCCAACATGCAAACCACGATCCTCTTGAACACCTGCGTAACATCCGTTATTTAAAGCTACTGCTCCACTTTCTCTACGCGTATCTCACCAAAGAAATCTCCTAGACACGCTGAAGCTGGGGTCGCGCTAGACAGACGTATCACGGTATCAGGCAACGTGGCATCACACACAGCAGATACGACGGCGGAGTACTCCCCTTGATACACGCGGATTTTATCACCGGATACCAAATCTAACTTCTTAAACAACGCAGCAGGTAATCGCGCGTTATGCGCTTGTTTAGCGGCCTGCGTACGATGTAAAGAATACGCTCTTCGCACTAAAGGATCAGCATGGTAAATAGGCACATCAGCGAAGCGCTCTAATGAAGGAGCGGAAGTAGGCGTAGCAGCCCAAAAAGTGCTCCCTTCCCCGACTGCACCCTTAGAAACCTTGGGAGCCTCTGTGATATTGGAAGACGATAAAAATGAGAAAGCGCTCGAGAGCGTTTTATTTTCAAGACTCTGAACGCTTGCTGCATGAGCTGCATTGGATAAAAGCGCTGAAAAATCAGAATTCTCACAACCCATAGCCTTAAGCGCCGCTGCACGCACCTCTTCTACGCTGTCATAGGTAAAACCGGGTAGATCCAATAAGTTAGCAAGTGCTCGCAATACCTTCCAGCCTGGACGCGCTTCGCCCAACGGCCTAACTACCCCATTAAATCTTTGAAGGATCCCTTGCGCATTAACAAAAGAACCTCCAGTTTCTGTAAATGGGGTAATGGGCAATAATGCATCCGCATAATCATTATCGCTTTCTATGGACGACGAAAAGGCAGAAAGGCTCACTACCACCTCTGCTTCATTTAATGTAGCAAGCGCCTGCGCAGGGTGAGCGACATCGTATTGGGGCTCCACATTAAAGAGCAACCAAGCAGGATGGGGCGTTTGGAATAGTGGCGTATGAGCACTATCCGTACCTGTTTGCTGCGCTTTATCAGCCTGAGTATTAAGCATCACACGCAATGCATGCGCACCTACGGTATTAGCTGCCTCAGGAAGAAAACCAAGCGTTGCACCACATTGCTGTGCAATCCACTGCGCAGCAGCGTGAATCAAATGGAAATCTGGGTGCGAAACCGCTGCATTACCTAGCCAAATCACATGACGAGCAGTACGGGCGGATTCATCAGCAGCATCTGAGTCTCCCTCTGTGCCCAAGAGTGCTTGAGCTAAGGCATGGGAAGCAGGCGAGGAGGCCAATTGTGAGAGCGCAGCGGGTACGGCTACTTTTTTAAGTTCTGCCACTGCACAAGCTAGGCTACCTAACTCTTTTAACCAAGCCGAAGGCGCTGCAACTATGCGGTGCGCGGTAGTAATGCGCGCATCTTCATCCACCGCATTGAGGAAATACACCTCTGCTCCGCTTTTCGCAGCTTGGCGCAGACGAGCAGCCAATAAAGGATGGTCATGGTGCAGCAAAGAACCAATAACCAGCGCTACGCGTACGTTATCTACTTCTGCAATGGGCATACCTAACCAAGGCACGCCAGGCAAATCGGCTGACTGAGCAGATTGCCTTAAACAAAAATCAATATGGGGCGTGCCTATATGGTCTGCTATACGCTTTAAAAGATAGAGCTCTTCGAGCGTACTGTGCGGACTGGCCGCAATAGCCAATGCCTCGGGACCTTTTTGTTCAATGGTGGTTTTTAAAGCTTGAACCGTGTACTGCAACGCAGTAGGCCAATCAAAAGTTTGCCAATGGCTAGCATCTTCAGCATCCTCCAAGGCTCGGGCAGCAGGTGCTTTTTTTAATAAAGGTTGTGTTAGGCGCTCTTCGCTATTGAGTGCTTCGTAGGAAAAACGGTCTTTATCCGATAACCAGCACGCATTGAGCGCTTCATTTTCCTTAGGCAATACCCGCATTACTTTTTGTTGAGCGGTTTGTATTAGCAAATTAGAGCCTAAGCTATCGTGCGGGCTGATCGAGTTATACCGACCTAATTCCCAGTTACGCGCCCTATACCGAAATGGCTTAGAAGTCAGCGCACCAACCGGGCATAAATCGATCATATTGCCCGAGAGCTCTGAATCCACAGATTGGCTGACAAAAGTGGCAATCTCAGCATGCTCGCCACGACCCACCATGCCCAATTCCATAACTCCTGCGATTTCCTGCCCAAAGCGCACGCAGCGTGTGCAGTGAATGCATCGAGTCATCTCTTGCATAGAGATAAGCGGACCTGCTTGCTTTTGGAAAACTACGCGTTTTTCTTCGGTATAGCGTGAATTGGAGGCACCATAACCCACCGCTAGATCCTGTAGCTGGCATTCCCCTGCTTGATCACATATGGGGCAATCCAAAGGATGGTTGATTAGCAAAAACTCCATGACCGAGCGCTGCGCATTCACCGCTTTTGTGGATTGCGTATGCACCACCATCCCGGCAGCTACAGGCGTTGCGCAAGCTGGCATGGCTTTAGGCATCTTTTCCACTTCAACCAGGCACATCCGGCAATTTGCAGCAATGGATAATTTCTTGTGATAGCAAAAATGCGGCACATAGCAGCCCACCTTCTTGGCAGCTTGGATCACCATGCTGCCTTCAGGGACTTCGACCTTATTGCCGTCTATTTCAAGCTCAATCATCAGGAAAACCTAATTGAAAAAATATTGTATGGTTTGGGGTATTACCCCAATCTACGATTGGATTAGGACACGCTCTACGACCATGCTGCAGTAACTGGCACGGGACAACATTTATGCTCAATATGGTGCACAAACTCATCCCGATAATGCCGGAGCATGCCTTGAACGGGCATTGCTGCAGCATCGCCTAATGCGCAAATAGTACGGCCCATGATGTTTCCAGCGACTGAATCAAGAAGATCTAAATCTTCAGGGCGACCTTGACCTTCTTCAATGCGCTTCACAATACGATATAGCCACCCCGTGCCTTCTCGGCAGGGCGTGCACTGACCACATGATTCTTCGTAGTAAAAATACGATAAACGCAGCAAAGAACGGACCATGCAACGGGATTCATCCATCACAATGACCGCACCTGAACCCAACATCGACCCTGCTTTAGCAATAGAGTCGTAGTCCATATCCGTATCGAGCATGACATTACCAGGCACGACAGGC
Organism: Mycoavidus cysteinexigens; assembly: GCA_031963365.1. Classification (GTDB taxonomy): domain Bacteria; phylum Pseudomonadota; class Gammaproteobacteria; order Burkholderiales; family Burkholderiaceae; genus JASSUD01. The sequence goes on along the minus strand of JASSUF010000018.1, from coordinate 13,160 downwards.
GCAGAAGAACCACCAGGAATAACGGCCTTGAGCTTCGCACCATTACGCATTCCACCTGCTAATTCCAGCAGTTTTGAAAAAGGAGTGCCTAATGGAATTTCATAGTTACCTGGCAGATTTACATCTCCAGATATAGAGAAAATTTTGGTGCCGCCATTATTAGGTTTACCTAAGGCAGCATACTGCTCAGGACCTACTGATAGCAGAAAAGGTACGGCTGCAAATGTCTCGGTATTATTAATGGTGGTGGGCCGACCAAATAAGCCATAGCTTGCAGGAAAAGGAGGCTTAAACCGAGGCTGCCCTTTCTTTCCTTCAATCGACTCCAATAACGCGGTTTCTTCACCACAGATATAAGCGCCATATCCATGGTGTGCATACAATTCAAAAGAAAATGAAGAACCACAAATAGCTGCGCCTATGAATCCAGCTGCTCGCGCTTCTTCAAGGGCTTCTTCAAAGCGCTCATATTCTTGCCAAATTTCGCCGTGAATATAGTTATAGCCTACTGTGACGCCGGTTGCATAGGCAGCAATAGCCATGCCTTCAATCAAAGCATGCGGGTTATAACGTAAAATATCGCGGTCTTTAAAGGTTCCTGGCTCGCCTTCATCGGAGTTGCACACCAAATATTTCTGGCCTGAAAACTGGCGTGGCATAAAACTCCACTTCAACCCAGTTGGAAAACCTGCCCCACCACGTCCGCGCAATCCAGATGTTTTTACAGCCTGAATAATCTCATCGGCAGGTATATTGTTTAATACAATACGCTTTAGTTGCTCATAGCCCCCACGCGCTACATACTCTTTCAAACGCCAATTCTTTCCGTCGAGCTGATTCAAAATCAGCGGCTGGATATGACGTCCATGCAAGCAAGTCATGAGGCTACTCCTGGCTGTCTGTGCTTGGACAAGGCTTCTTTTGTAGCAGCTTCAACGCGTAAATCTTCCAATAGTTGATCGATTTTTTCCCGGCTCATCCAGCTACACATTTGCGTATTATTGACTAACAATACGGGCGCATCCCCGCAAGCCCCCATACATTCACCTTCTTTGAGGGTGAATAGGCCATCGGAAGTCGTCTCGTTAAAACCAATACCTAATTTTTTCTGAACATAGCCAGCTGCTGCATCTCCGCCTGAGAGAGCACAAGGCAAATTCGTACAAATGGTAATTTTGTATCGACCTACTGGTGCGGTCTGATACATCGTATAAAAAGTCGCCACTTCCCGCACAGCAATAGCGGGCATATGCAGGTACGTTGCCACCCATTGCATTGCTTCTGGCGACAGCCAACCTAATTCCTGCTGCACCAAAGCAAGCGCTGCCATTACTGCAGACGAACGACGCTCAGGCGGATATTTCGCCACCGCATCATCCAATTTCTTCAAAGCCTGTGCAGAAAGCATGTCGCAAACAAAAAAAGAAGTTTTAAGCTACTTTCTTCCCTTTTCCACGTACTTCAAACTGGAAAGGGAGAGAAAGCCCAATTAAATCAACGGTCTATTTCACCGAAAACAATATCTTGCGTTCCAATAATGGTCACTGCATCTGCAATCATATGACCTGTAGCCATCTCATTGAGTGCAGATAAATGCGCAAATCCAGGTGCACGAATTTTTAAGCGATACGGCTTATTCGCTCCGTCCGACACCAAATAAATACCGAACTCCCCTTTGGGATGCTCAATGGCCGCATACGCCTCTCCCTCGGGAACATGCATACCTTCCGTAAAGAGCTTGAAATGATGAATAAGCTCTTCCATATTGGTTTTCATATCTACCCGTTTGGGCGGCGCTATTTTATGATCTTTAATAATGACAGGACCAGGATTAGCGCGCAGCCATGTAATGCACTGCTGAATAATTCGATTGGATTGCCGCATTTCTGCAATACGCACCAAATAACGGTCGTAACAGTCGCCATGCACACCCACAGGGATATCGAAATCAAGCTGGTCATATACTGCATAGGGCTGCTTTTTACGAAGATCCCATTCAATCCCGGATCCTCGAAGCATGGGGCCTGTCATTCCAAGCTGCAAAGCGCGCTCAGGAGTGACCACACCGATCCCAACCAAACGCTGCTTCCAAATTCGATTATCGGTCAATAATGACTCGTATTCATCGACACAGCCTGGAAAACGCTTGGTGAAATCTTCAATAAAATCCAGCACAGATCCTTGACGAGCCGCATTCATCTCATCTAGCGCAGCCTGGCTACGGGAGCCTGCCTTTGAAGCCTTATATTGCGGCATCGTGTCGGGTAAATCACGATAGACGCCACCTGGACGATAATAGGCCGCATGCATACGGGCGCCAGAAACAGCCTCGTACACATCCATCAAATCTTCACGCTCGCGAAAAGCGTAAAGAAAAACCGCCATCGCACCAACGTCCAATGCATGCGAGCCTAGCCACATTAAATGATTAAGAATGCGGGTAATTTCATCAAACATGACACGGATATATTTCGCCCGTATAGGGATATCCACGCCTAATAAGCGCTCAATCGCCATGACATAAGCGTGCTCATTGGCCATCATCGACACGTAATCGAGCCGGTCCATATAGGGGACTGACTGCAAATAGGTTTTCGTTTCGACCAGTTTTTCCGTCGCTCTGTGCAGCAAGCCGATATGAGGATCCGCACGCTGTATCACTTCACCATCCAGCTCTAATACCAAGCGCAATACACCATGCGCGGCAGGGTGCTGGGGACCAAAATTAAGCGTGTAGTTACGAAGCTCTGCCACTTTTAAAAGCCTTTTATTTGCTTGTTTGCTACCAAAATGCCTGCTCCATACCGATCTTCACGAATCACTCGCGGAGTTTGCTCACGCGGCTCAATAGTGAGCGGTTGGTACACCACACGCTTTTGATCAGCGTCATAGCGCATTTCCACATACCCTGAAACGGGAAAATCTTTCCTAAAAGGATGCCCAACAAATCCGTAATCCGTGAGAATGCGGCGCAGATCAGGATGACCGTCAAAAACCAGGCCAAACAAATCGAAAGCTTCACGCTCATACCAATTTGCACTATTCCAAATATCTACAACAGAAGGCAGCACAGGGAGCTTTGCTGCCGGAGCAAAAACTTTTAAGCGCACACGGTGATTGTGCGTGACGGATAGAAGCTGAAGGACTACCGCAAAACGGCCTTCCTCAGAATCCGTCTCTGCCAACCCAAGCGCGGCAGGGCCTGCCTGCCCATATGTTAAATAGTCAATACCGCACAAATCGATTAACTGCTCGAAATGCAAATCTCGATCATCTCGCAAGCACCTGGCTACGCTTAGATAGTGCTCTGCAAGCACTACCAGGTTTATTTCTCCAAACGCTACATACATTGCCTGTAGACGAGAGCCCAGCGCAGCTGTTAAGCGAGTTTGCAATGTTTGAAGCGTAGACATCATGGCTAACAGAAAAGGGCAATAATGAGAGTGATGGACCGCGTTTTTGGATATGAACCATTTTGGAAAATACTAAACAGGTTCTTAGGGCGTGTCCTCAATTGCCCCAAAGGGCCCATCTTTGAGGTCGTGCGGTGCTCGAGATCCTCACTGTACTTAAGTACAGTTCCGGTCCCTGCGCTCCTGCTCCCCCAAATATGAACCCTTTGGGACAACTGAGGACACGCCCTAGGCGAATCTCTATAAAAATTTAACGTGCAATCGTGTTGGTACGTTTAATTTTGGCTTGCAATTGAATGATTCCATACATCAGTGCTTCAGCCGTTGGCGGGCACCCAGGCACATAGATATCTACAGGGACAATACGGTCACATCCGCGCACCACGGAGTAAGAATAATGGTAATACCCTCCACCATTTGCGCATGACCCCATCGAAATAACCCACCGCGGCTCCGCCATTTGGTCATACACCTGACGCAGTGCGCCCGCCATTTTATTGCACAGCGTACCAGCAACAATCATTACATCAGCTTGACGAGGGCTAGGGCGAAACACCACACCAAAACGATCAAGGTCATACCGTGCAGCACCCGCATGCATCATCTCAACGGCACAGCATGCAAGTCCAAATGTCATAGGCCACAGTGAACCCGTTCGAGTCCAGTTGATCAGCTTATCTGCTGTGGTGGTAATAAAACCTTCCTTAAACACACCTTCGATACTCATTATTTTTCCTGCGTATGGGCGCTCCCGGAATGGCGCGTTTAGCATAGATTCCGAGCAGCAATCAGTTTGGATAGACCTCTTTCGGAGCCCTGTAGCGGCGCCATTCCTCCTTGCCGTACCAGTGGTACTATCTTCGTCAGAATGACGTCGCTACAGGGCTCCGAAAGAGGTCTAATGGCAGGGGGGATATTCTCACTCCCAATCCAGTCCGCCCCGTCTCCAAATGTAAGCAAACCCTAATAAAAATTCGACTAAAAACAACATCATTGCGCTAAAACCCGGCCACCCAATATCTTTTAAGGCCACACCCCATGGAAACAGGAAAGCGGTTTCCAGATCAAAAATGATAAATAAGATAGCTACCAGGTAATAGCGCACATCAAACTTCATTCGTGCATCTTCAAATGCATCAAAACCACACTCGTAAGGCGCATTTTTTGCGCTATTAGGCTTGTTAGGTCCTAGGATTTTGCCAAGAAGCATCAAACCTAGGGCTACTCCAATGCCTATTAGCAAAAATAGCAATACAGGGAAATAGGCAGCAAGGTTCACAGTCACTCTCTAGCGCCTGCCATGCAGGGTATTAGGTTATTAAACATGCGCTGGTGCAGCAATTTTGGCCCAGACAATTAAGATCTATACATTATACGCAAAATCCGTCTGTATTTAGCATCTAACACCCAAAATCATAGGGCGAGTTCTCAATTGCCCTAGCAAGAGGACGCAAAACAAGAAAAAAAGGTTCGAGCCCTACATTCAGATTCTTATATTCGCTAAAACTAGACAACTCCCCTCTTTTGACGGTAAAGTGCGCTCAATTTTTTTAAAGTTGGGATATGTCTTCTTGTTCATCTACCGGAAAACAGCTGAGAATCCTTGTTTTGCATGGCCCTAACCTGAATTTACTCGGGACTCGCGAACCACAGGTGTACGGATCTATGACGCTCGAAGCTATTAACGAGAAGCTCAAAACCCGTGCAGAAGATGCTGGCGCATTAGTCTGTTTTTTTCAAAGCAATAGCGAGGGAGCGTTAATTGACCGCGTACATGTAGCGCAAGAAGAAAATATGGATGTGATCATTGTGAACCCAGCGGGCTTCACACACACCAGTGTTGCGCTGCGTGATGCGTTTGCAGCGGTGGATATCCCGTTTATTGAAGTCCATTTATCCAATATCCATCGCCGCGAACCTTTTCGGCACACTTCGTTTTTTTCAGACTTAGCCCACGGAGTAATTTGTGGCCTAGGATGGCAAGCTTACCTGCTCGCATTGGACTTTGCGCTAGATTACTATGGCGCAGCACATAATATTTGACACTAATTTAACTGATATTACGCAAGCATTCAAAAAGACAGTGGTATGCATGTTGGGGTTCGTGCTTAACCCCAACCTACCGAGATGCATATATAAAAGGGTTCTATTAAACTCCACGAACCATAAGAGCACGGTAGGTTGGGGTGAGGTACGAACCCCAACATGCTGACCACAGTCTTTTTGAATACCTGCGTAACGTAACTTAATAAGATTAAATACAGCTCAATAGAGCTTACAGGATGTATGAATGGATCTGCGCAAACTTAAAACATTATTGGATCTCGTATCTGAATCCAATATTTCAGAACTCGAAATGACCGAAGGGGACAGTAAGGTCAGGATTGTTAAAAATGCACCGCCCGTTTACATGCAGGCGCCCGCACCCGCCACCCACGCTGTGGTGGCACCGTCTCCTTCTTCTGATACCGTACCAATACCGTCCGCAACCACTACAGCCGGTCACCAAGTCACCTCGCCCATGGTCGGCACGTTCTACCGCTCTCCTTCCCCTACCGCTAATCCGTTTGTGCAAATTGGCGATACCGTTAAAGTGGGGCAGACCTTATGCCTTATCGAAGCCATGAAACTGCTCAATGAAATTGAGTCTGATAAAGATGGTGTGGTAAAAGAAGTATGCGTCGAGAATGGTCAGGCTGTAGAGTTCGGGCAGCCGCTATTTGTAATCGGCTAATATTTGCACTTATGCATGCGCCAAATTATTTTCCTTCTAGGCCTGTAACTTTCCTATATGGTGCATTTTCTGTCAGGGGCTACTTTTGAAGCCTTTTTGCAGGTCTACTGTTTTTCTCTTTTGCTCCTTCTTTAGCGTATGTTTGAAAAAATTCTGATCGCCAACCGTGGCGAGATCGCATTGCGTATTCAACGAGCATGTCGAGAGCTCGGCATCAAAACGGTGATGATCTATTCCCAAGCCGATAAAGAAGCAAAATACGTACGTTTAGCAGACGAAGCCGTCTGTATTGGACCTGCTGCGTCTGCATTGTCGTATCTCAATATGCCTGCCATCATCAGCGCCGCAGAAGTTACGGACGCCCAGGCCATCCACCCGGGCTATGGATTTTTGTCAGAAAATGCCGATTTTGCTGAGCGTGTTGAACAATCTGGCTTCACCTTTATCGGACCACGGGCCGAAACCATTCGCCTAATGGGTGATAAGGTATCGGCCAAACAGGCGATGATTAGAGCGGGAGTGCCTTGTGTGCCCGGCTCTGAAGGGGAGTTGCCAGAAGATCCAAAAGAAATTATCCAAATTGCCAGAAAAATTACCTATCCGGTCATTATTAAAGCAGCAGGCGGCGGCGGCGGACGCGGTATGCGCATTGTGCATACCGAAGCTGCACTGCTAAACGCGGTGAGCTTGACTCGCCAAGAAGCGGGTAGCGCATTTGGTAACCCCAGTGTGTATATGGAGAAATTTCTCGAGAATCCTCGGCACATTGAAATTCAAATCCTCGCAGACCAGCATAAAGGCGCAATCTGGCTCGGCGAGCGCGACTGCTCCATGCAGCGCCGCCATCAGAAAGTTATTGAAGAAGCACCTGCACCCCATATTCCTCGCCATCTCATTGAAAAAATTGGAAAGCGCTGCGCAGATGCCTGTAAAAAAATGGGCTATCTCGGAGCAGGCACTTTCGAATTTTTGTACGAAAACAATGAGTTCTACTTTATCGAGATGAATACTCGCGTACAGGTAGAGCACCCGGTAACAGAAATGATTACCGGTATTGATATCGTGCAGCAGCAAATTTTAGTTGCTGCAGGCTATAAACTTCCGAAACAAAAAGAAGTGACCTTCAACGGTCATTCCATTGAATGCCGGATTAATGCCGAACACGCAACCAAATTTACCCCGTCACCCGGCCTAATCACCCTGCTACATGCACCCGGTGGGCCAGGCATTCGCGTAGATTCGCATGCGTACTCTGGCTATTTTGTTCCTGCCAACTACGATTCGATGATAGGCAAACTCATCGCTTATGGTGCAACGCGTGAACAAGCCATCAAGCGCATGCGTATCGCGCTCTCCGAAATGGTTATTGAAGGGATTCAAACCAATATTGCGCTACATCGCGACCTTATGCTCGATGCCAATTTTGTGGAAGGTGGCACCAGCATTCATTATTTAGAAAACAAGCTTGCTCAAGCATCCTAAGTAGGGCGTATCCTCAATTGTCCCAAAGGGTTCATATTTGGGGGAGCAAGCGCTGTGACCGGAACTGTACTTAAGTACAGTGAATACCTTGCACCGCACGACCTCAAAGATGGGCCCTTTGGGGCAATTGAGGACATGCCCTAGCTTATTCACTGATTTTACGCAGGTATTCAAAAAGCCAGTGGTACGCATGTTGGGGAACGTTGCCCACCACCAATCTACCGTTCTTTGCTTTTCTTTGGGTATTTCCAATTATGTCTTGTTTCGAGCTCGTTACTGAAGTGGATGAAGTCTATATGCAGGCGCTCTCCGAGGCCCTGCTAGAGCTTGGCGCGCTCTCCATTTCGAGTGAAGATGCAAATGCTAATACAGCAGATGAACTCCCCCTGTTTGGAGAGCCTGGGCATATGCCTCTGCGCGCTTGGCCTCATGCTCGCTTGAGTATTTTATTTGATAACACTACACAACCCTCTGAACTGTTCACCGCAGCGGCCCTAACTGCTGGCCTTACAACGGTACCTCAGCATGAAGTACGCACATTAGCCTCTACGGATTGGGTAGATCATGCACAAGCACAATTTACGCCCATTGCCATTGGCCAACGCATCTGGGTAGTCCCTTCTTGGTCTGAACACCAAGATATTCCCCACCCCGATCCTTTAATCTTAAAACTAGATCCAGGCCTCGCTTTTGGTACGGGAAGCCACCCTACTACACGCCTTTGCATGGCTTGGATTGAAGAAAACGTGAAGCCAGCAGATACCGTGCTCGACTATGGCTGCGGATCAGGAATTTTGGCTATTCTGGCAAAACAGTGTGGTGCACGCACGGCTGTTGGGATTGATATCGATCCCCAAGCGCTCGAAACAGCAAAGCACAATAGCCAGAAAAACCAGGCCAGCGTTCGGTATGGGTTACCTGAAGCACTCCCAGAACTCTCCACTGAAGGGCGCTATGACATCGTGGTAGCCAATATTTTGCTCAACCCTTTGCTAAGCCTCGCCCCAATGCTATGCGCTCAGCTCAAAATGGGCGGAAAAATGGTGTTATCAGGCATTCTTCCTGAGCAAGTGCCCACCCTGATTGAGGCATACCGGCCATGGATATCCCTTGCAGTCTGGCGCATAGAAGATGAATGGGCCTGTGTCGCGGGTAGCCGGTAGGTTGGTGGTGAGGGACGAACCCCAACATGCGCACCACCAACCTTTATTTTTTGGTTTGAGACAATTTGTAAGCAGGTCTTCAAGGAGGCCGTGGTTTGCATGTTGGGGTTCCTTCGTCACCCCAACCTACCGTACTTTTAAATTTTCACTTTGGCTACTACTGTGCTTGATACTCTCTATCCTTGGCTACGTAAGCCGCTCTTTTTCTTAGATCCTGAACGTGCGCATGACCTGACCCTTACGGCATTGCGATTAACAGAACGCACAGGTTTAAATACCTGCCTATTTAAGCCTAGTTCTTCCTCTGCACATAACCACCCTCAAGTAGCCTCCCCTATCCGTGTTATGGGATTAGACTTTGCCAACCCCGTTGGCCTCGCTGCTGGTCTAGATAAAAACGGAGAATGCATAGATGGCTTGGCCGCTATGGGATTTGGATTCCTTGAAATAGGCACAGTTACCCCCCAACCACAACCCGGCAACCCTCGCCCTCGCCTCTTTCGCCTGCCTCGCGCAGAGGCTTTAATTAACCGGATGGGATTTAACAATGAAGGCGTAGCTGCGTTGCTCAACAATGTACAAGCCAGCCGCTTCAAGGGGGTGTTGGGTATTAATATAGGCAAAAATGCGCATACTCCGTTAGAGCAAGCCGCACAAGATTATCTCTACGGCCTAGAGCAAGTTTATGCCCAAGCGAGCTATATAACGATCAATATATCGTCGCCCAATACCTCGGGCTTACGCTCCCTGCAACAGGAAAACACGCTAGATGCCTTGCTGCATGCCTTGACTGAAAAACGCGCACGTCTGGCTGATCAGCACGGGAAATACACCCCACTTGTACTAAAAATTTCCCCTGATTTAAGCGCCGCTGAGATTAAAACCCTCTGCGCTACCTTGCTGCGCTATCGCATCGATGGCGTCATTGCCAGCAATACCACCCTCGATCGCGAAAACGTAGCAGGGCTGCCGCATGCAGAGGAAACTGGAGGTTTATCCGGGCGCCCTGTTTTTGAAAAATCCACACAAACCATTCGACAATGCTATGCCGAGCTAGGCGATACTATACCCATTATCGGAGTAGGCGGAATTTTCTCAGCTGCAGACGCACGCGCTAAAATAGAGGCCGGTGCCAAGCTCGTGCAGATATACACAGGCCTTATTTATCAAGGCCCCACGTTGGTAAAAGAGTGTGTCAACGCCCTCTCTCCCACCTAGGTTAGAGAGAAGGAACAAACTCCAACCTGCCGCCCATCAGAGATCCTATTTCACAACCTATTACAGAGACACTTAAAATGGCCCCTTCTGATTCTTCTGAAGAACACATCGTACACTGCGTCAAACTTGATAAAGAAGCTCCAGGGATGGACTTCCCCCCCCTTCCAGGTGCATTGGGCCAGCGCATTTATGACCATGTATCCAAAGAAGCTTGGCAAGGTTGGCTTAAGCACCAAACCATGTTGGTTAACGAATATCGCCTGAGTTTGGCAGATTCACGCGCAAGGCAATATCTGCTCAAACAAACCGAGCAATATTTCTTTGGAACAGGCGCTGATACCGCATCAGGATATGTGCCCCCAAGCCTTTAAGAATCTATTCCATACCTCGCCCAAAGACTATTATTTGCTCATGAGTGAAAAATTTACTCAATACGATACGGCAGCCTATTTGAAAACGGATGAAGATATGGCTGCTTATTTTGATGCCGTACTTGAAGAAGGCGATCCGAAACTAGTAGTCTATGCGCTAGGTGTGATTGCACATGCAAAAGTCAAGAGGAAAAGTAATTTCAATGGCAATCGATCAAATTCATCAGGAAGTCGATGCACGTGGTTTACGCTGCCCATTGCCGATCCTTCGAGCCAAAAAAGCACTCTCCACCATGCAAAGCGGGCAAGTCCTCAAAGTTATTGCTACGGACCCCAGCGCACCCAGTGATTTTGCCGCTTTCGCGCAACACACAGGCAATACTTTGCTCCAAGTCCAGTCGCAAGACGGGGAACATACTTTATTTATGCAACGCCGCTAGGAAGCTGTAAGCAATGCCACCCTCCTCCACGCAATTATCTCCTTCCCATACCATAGTCCCAACTGCAGCCAAAGGCATACGTGCCGCTCATTCGAGTCATACTCCGATGATCGCGCAATATTTGCAAATTAAGGCAGAGCACCCCACCACCCTGCTGTTCTACCGAATGGGTGACTTTTACGAACTGTTTTTTGAAGATGCTGAAAAAGCTGCTCGTCTTCTAGATTTAACGCTTACTCAGCGAGGTAGCTCGGCAGGAGAGCCCATTAAAATGGCGGGCGTGCCCCACCATGCAATCGAACCCTACCTGGCCAAACTGGTCAAACTGGGAGAATCTGCCGCTATTTGTGAGCAAATAGGAGAACCGGGCCAGTCAAAAGGCCCTATGGAGCGTCAAGTAGCACGCATTGTTACACCTGGCACCCTCACCGATACTGCGCTGCTTGCTGAGCGTGAAGATAGCTATGTGTTAGCTATATCTCCTATTCATAATGTAGCCGCCCCTGTTGGTAAACCCTCTCAATCTTCTTTGCGCATTGGGCTGGCATGGCTCAATCTAGCCAGCGGCGCCCTGCGTCTGAGCGAAATTCTTCCTGATGACATTGCTTGTGTCTTAGAGCGCATTCGGCCTGCTGAAACCTTAATTGCACAGCGCAGTGAGGAAGAAAGAGAGAAATCGCTATCTAGCGATATGCTTGGTGATAGTGCAGGTGCCATCACCCGTGTACCTGCCTGGCATTTTGATGCAGAAGCTGGGTATACACGTTTGTGTGAACAGCTTGGTGTAGCTCATCTGGAAGGTTTTGATCCTGTGTTCAGCGCAGGTGTACCTAAACAAGGCAGTCGCGCTCAAAAGTCTATGGCGCTATCTGCCGCATGTGGTGCAGCAGGAGCCCTGCTGCAATATGTCTGCACTACCCAACAACAGCAACTACGCCATGTTCGTAGCATGCAAGTGGAGCATGAATCTGCCTATATTCGATTGGACCCGGCTACACGCCGCAACTTAGAACTCAGTGAAACGCTACGAGGAGCGCCAGCACCAACGCTGCTCTCTCTACTCGATCATTGCTCTAATTCCATGGGCAGCCGCCTGCTGCGCCATTGGCTTCACCACATTCCGCGCGACGCGCAAATTGCACGCGATCGCCATCTTGCTCTAGATGCTTTTTTAAGACCGACTTTAGCCAGTGACACGTCACATTCCAAAAATGCACTCCCTGCACTGCGCCAAATCTTCAAACACCTAGCAGATATAGAACGCATTACGGGTCGACTCGGGTTGCTACGTGCTAGACCGCGCGATCTGTCTGCATTACGCGATGTACTCATACATCTACCTGATATCCAAGCCCTACTCGCACCACACACAGAAAATTCCACGCTACTCGCCCATTCAGCTAGCGCACTCGATGCCCCCAAAGCTTGCGTTTCGCTGTTAATTTCAGCCATCGCCCCTGAACCCGCCATATGGTTGCGTGACGGTGGGGTGATAGCAAAAGGGTATAACGAGCAACTCGACACACTGCGAGCACTGTCTGAGAATTGTGGCCAATTTTTAGTAGATCTAGAAACGCGGGAGCGCGCACAAACCGGCATTGCTAATTTGCGCGTCGAATACAATAAAGTGCACGGGTTTTATATCGAAGTCACACGAGGCCAAACCGATAAAGTACCCGCACACTATCGACGCCGACAAACCTTAAAAAACGCCGAGCGTTACATCACGCCTGAGCTCAAAACCTTTGAAGATCAAGCACTCTCCGCCCAAGACCGGGCGCTGGCTCTTGAAAAGGAAATATATGAGCAGGTCCTGCAGGCATTACTCCCCTTTTTGATGGATTTTCAAAGAATCGCGTCTGCACTAGCCCAAATCGACGTACTCGCAACCCTAGCCGCACGCGCGCAAGCACATGACTGGGTAGCTCCTGAATTAACAGAAGAAGAAGGCTTAGACATTGAAGCAGGCCGCCACCCTGTTGTAGAAGCGCAAATACATGGCTTCATTCCCAACAACTGTAACCTCTCAAAACAACAGCGCCTATTACTCATTACGGGCCCTAATATGGGAGGAAAATCCACCTTCATGCGCCAGACAGCCTTACTTACGCTGATGGCGTACCTAGGCTCCTACGTCCCTGCCAAGGAAATGCGCGTGGGGCCCATCGATCAAATTTTTACTCGTATTGGCGCGGCCGATGATCTAGCAGGCGGGCGCTCTACATTTATGGTCGAAATGACCGAAGCGGCTGCAATTCTCAATAACGCAACCCCACGCAGCTTGGTTTTGATGGATGAAATTGGGCGAGGCACCTCTACCTTTGACGGCTTAGCACTTG
>JASSUF010000017.1:0-23167 GCA_031963365.1 Mycoavidus cysteinexigens | reverse complement strand
TTACGGGAGGACTTGCACCTCCAAGATTGCGCCCATGCTGGGCGCACCCATAAAACTCAGCATTTTCTTACTAAGAAAACTCCGAATAATCTCCCTCTCCACCCTACTCCATTGAACCGCTATCGCCATACGAAGTAAGCCTATTTGAATATGGAGAAAGCTTATGCAGAGGCCTCTTAAATTACCCCATAAACTATTGAATTAATCAAAAGCACTGTAGGTTGTGGTGACGAAGGAACCCCAACACGCACGCCACTAAGCCCTTTAAAACCTGCTTAAAAAAACTCTAAAACCAAAAATTAAAAGTAAGTGATAAAAACCACCAATACCAAAACAGATCTGCATGGCAAGCACACTGTAATACCATAATATAAATACAGTGTTTATAGTATATAAATATACACCCCACCCCTCTATAGTGCATGATTTGTAGCTTCAATATTCCAACATGCAATACGCCTAATTGAATGGCGTGGAGGTGGGATGTATGAGAACGTTTAAACCCAATCCTGATATGGCTGCGCATTTCTTCAGCTTGCCCTATCAGGGGGCAAAGAAAATGTTTGATCAGCAAAAAGCATTATTTCTTCCCATGGAAGAAGAATTAAAAAAACATGCTTTTAAAGACAAATATTTTGAATCACAATACAATGACTGGCTTTCGAAAAAAGGCGGCCAGCAGCAAGATGCCAGCTTGGTTACAGCGGATCAGCAAAAAAACAAAAATACACGCTTTGAACGGTTTTATAATGATTTTTGGCTATCCAAAAAAGATAGACAGCAACGAGAAGCAGCCCTCTATAAAAGTTGTAATTTATTAGTAAACAGTACTAGTATCATTAAACAATTATATGAGTGCGCAGAAAATCCAGCGCAAAAACCAACCACTGAAGTGCAGCAAGCTATTTACCTTGCATGGGATAAAGAACCTGAGGAAGTGCCTTTTGGTCCACAGGCTATACAAGGAAAACATTTTCAGCATGAATTAATGGGTTTGGATCAAAGCACCACCGATTTGCAGGCACAATTAATAGCACGAACCAATAGACCCCTCTCCACTATAGAGTACCTCATTACCTTGCCAAGAACGAAAGGACTTTTAGGAAGTGCGCTAGGTCTTAGCACCATATGGGCGGGTACTATCCAGGCAGGCTTATTGGTCGTTTCGCCATTAGTGGCTTGTGGCGTTCCCTTAGCTATTTTTACTTCGTTCTTTTTATACAACGCTATCGCTGCATCGATCCTAGATCGGCATCATGCGAAAACCAATTATGCTAACGAGCTCAATAAAAAGATTATGAACCCCCTTACTGATATTTCTGATCAGCTCCGCAAACTTATTTGGCACACTTATAATAATTCCAAAACCATTATCCAGCAAACTGATCAGATTAATTCAGCAACGGGTGAAATCAAAAAAGATGTGCGCACAGGAGTAGCTGCGCTTAATGAATTAGCTGACGCCACACATCAAACTTCTAAAGCCATCATTCAGCATACTGACGAAATCAAACAAGATTTACGCACAGGAGCAACTGTACTACTTCAGGAAACGGGTGAAATTAAGCAAGATATGCAGAAGGGAGTAGCAGCCCTTAATGAAATAGCTGACGCTAGCGAAGATATAAAAAAATCCCAAAAACGTTTCCAAACCACCGTCGAAGAGGTGCAAGAAGAAGTTCAGGAAGGTTTTGGATCTATACGCGAAGACCTCTCAGTAGGAGTCGGTGTAATCAATGAAATAGCGGCCCGAATGGAAGCCATGCAACGGCATCAGCAACTAATCACCACATTATTTCTGGCACAAGCACAAAGCGGAGCACTCAATATCTCCCCAGAATTGCTGCTTCAACTTACTGGCTCTAATATGCCGCAATTGGCACTGACTAGCTCGCCAGAGATGGAAGTAATACAAGATACTCCAGCAACAAATACCACATTGCTCCAGCCTAGAGCACGAACTATTTCCACAGGCTCAGACACATCAGACGGAAGTATGCCAGGCCTATCTAGAAGCACCTCGCCTTCTTCTGATAGCAGCTCTGACCCGGGATCTCCTGTAGTAGCAAAGAAAAGCACCTTTGCACCAGCACAAAACGACGACGATGACTCTGTTCTTATATTAAGCCCCGAAGAAATAGCTCTTATTAAAAAATATAGAAACGGGAAAAAAAATAATTACGCATAGGTTTGGGTGAGCTACGAGCCCCAATATTGAAGTGCTCAGCAAAAGTTGAATATCAGATCTGACTTTTGGTGGGCACTTCAATATTGGGGCACTTTTTTATGCGCACCCAGCATAGGCGCTCTTCAGCACCTACTTGCGCCTCTACCCAAGCACACGCTATAGACACACCCATTTTTTAAACCAAATAAGATAAAAACATTATTTTTAAATAGATTTTCAAAAAAATGTATCCATAAAAAACCGTAGCAGAAAAATCTACTTTTTATGATAAAAATCACGATTTTAGATTACAGCGTTTTCTATCTATCCCTGTATTTCCACCTCCAAAAGGAGAAATCGTGAATATTGGAAACTCTTCCTCCATGCAAGCCAGCAGTTTTCAACATCCTCTACTAAATGTAACGCAGAGGGAAATCACAAACCGCATCCATACATGTGTAGGACGCACTGAAATTCAGCAAAGAGAAGCACCAGGTAAGCAAAATTTCGTTGAATTGCAAGCGAATCTCGTAGAAAACATCCTACCGTTTGTGAATACCGCAGAAGCCATACCACCCGCTGAGCCCGAGATAGAGCCCCAGGAAACTTCACTAGATGGCAAATGGCACGCCTGGCGTAATGCAGAACAAGAAATTTTATGGAAACCCGCTAATACAGAAGGGCCTGTAAAACGCTTTCCAGGAGAGCAATGTGAAGAGTTTAGCTTTTGTCCACAGAGTAAATATCTCATGATCCCTCAGGTAGAAACGCTTTCCTCACAAGAAATGAAAGCATTTTTTGCAGAGCAAATGGCGTTGTTGAGGAAAAAAGATGCAAACCTTGACTTTACACGCCCTGCAGCCCTGGCATCCACTATTACGGGTTTCTTACTAGCGGGAGGAGATTTTGCGATAGTGAGCGGCATATTATGGAAAGGCGCACTAGTGAAAGTAGGCACACTTTTAATCGCCCCAATATGGCTAACGGGCTCTGCAACCATTTTACTAACTATAGGAGCAGCTAGCACCGGAGTGGTTTTTGCAAAAAATACAATTGAAAAATCTGACCTTCTTGAAAACATTCCGCTCCCATACACAGAGCCGGCACAAGCGCCTAAACAGTGGGAACAAGCACAAGAAGAAACCATAGAAATGCAAGAGCCTGCAGAGGAAGCCACCTATCAGCGCATAACCCTGCACTTTGAACCCACACGTGAAGCGATAAAACCGAAACCATCTAAAATTATGTACATTAAAGGCACCATTGCTTCCAGTGTCTTTTCAGCAGATAAAAAACATTTTTTTACCGTAGTAGACGGAAAAACCATTAAACAATGGTCTACTAAAACAGGCAAAATTGAAAAAAACATAGAGCCTTGCGCACCACCTACTAGCACAGCCATACCCTCTGTCGCGAATAAACCCGCCTCTATAACCGAACTTAAAATATCTCCGCGAGGAAAATGGCTACTCTTAGCAGAAGTACATCCACAAGACGCTATTAAAAAAGCCAGCATGTGGCTCTACTCCCGTCAGCATGGAAGAATACAAAGCCATTTTGCATTAACTACAACGAATACCGTTCAATTTGAATTTTCCACCTGCGAGCGCTGGCTAGCAGTACTTGAAGGAGGGCACACCCTATTACGACTCACCACAGAATCTGGAGAATTCCAAAGAAAACGGCTAGACCCGCCCTTAACCCCTATTCAGCGCATACACTGGGTTCAAAATGAACTGCAAGTTGTCGGAGCAGATAATCGCATATGGAAAATTATCCCTGTTGAAAACAGTCTATATCCACAACTCATACCGCCTCTTCCACAAAGGTCTGTGCGATTTAGCATGCTTTCATAATATATTTTTTACCATAAGGCGAGCTATATGTTTACCTTTACTTCAGATTGGTCTTCTCCACACAATTATCTATGGAGACAGGCTACGATTCCACTTTTAGCCTCCAGACCCTACTTTCCTGAAAATGAAATAATCACCGAAGATATATTGCAAAGCAAAATTGAGAAATTAAAAGAATACGATTATATATTTCTTCATTTTTTAAAAAATATTTTAATATTTTCTATAACTGCATTTATCCTATCTGGGATCTTTACTGCAATATTCTTTTCATATTTAACTCCCATCACCTCTTTATCGCTTCTACTATGGCCTATGATACCATTTTCTTTTATGTCCCCTCTCATAGTTCTAATTACGAATATAGATAAAGCACGCGAAGAAGCAGAAAATAGATTTCAACACATGCAGTTACTCAATGCGAGATGCAAAAGGGATTCCGCAAAAGAAACTACCGCTTCTATTAGAAAAAGACCTATGCTACGCATGGCATAAAATAGAACGGGCAGACTTTAAAAGGTTTGATAAATAATTATAAGGGAAGAACCTATCTACACCAGGCAAGCATATTACAAACACAAAAATGGCTGGATTCTGTTTCACACAGAATCCAGCCATTTTAATTTTAGAGACAGCTATATATTCAGTTATCCGTTAAATGACCTATTCCAAATACACATACTCTTGCACACAGTAACGGGTTAGCGTATGCAACAGGACTAAACAGCCATTGCGCATAAAATAAGTGCAAAAAAGCTGCCTAGACATCCAGCCAAGACCTGTTAAAAAATATAGGGATAACCCGCATATAAACCCACAGCGTATACATCATGACCTTTTTGAGCTCTATATCCAGATTTAATGCTGCCCTAGCCACGACCCTACTCCCTACAAGGTCCGCACAGACTTCACTTGCCCAAAATAACATAAAAGAAATCCTTACCTCGCCCCAAAATACTGTATCAAAACGTGTAACAATCTTTTTAGCACTGCATGGGCTACCAGAAAAGCAACGCCTCGTAGTAGAAAAAAAAATACCAGAAGAATATCTTTTATCAAAAAAACTGAGGCTCCCACCAGAAATACAAAGCACTATCCTTATCGAAGCTCTATCACACTTTACTCCCTTCGAAATAGCTTTAATAACCATGCAAACAGAGGGGCAATCTATTCAATTGAGTAAAGCAGGCTACCATGCTTTATATAAAAAATATGATTGGCTCAACCCAAAGTGGGTTACTTCACATTCAGAATTTACAGCATTGATAGATGATGCACGCCGGTATGGAAGCAAAACCTTTACACAGATCTTTGATGGATTGAATTTACTGAAGTCTGTTCAAGAAGCAGACCCAAATTTTCAAATTAACATTACACACCTTCAGCGTGCAGGTATCTTGCAAAAAGATTGGATTTACCCTGATATGATCAGTACCAGTCAATTTGTTCAGAATAAGTTTTTAGCGTGGATACGAGCAAACCCTGCTTCTATTATGGCCTGCTTACGGTGGCTACCCACCCAAAGAGGAGACATCCCATTTTTACTTACAGAGGCGACAAAACATAGAAATTTGTCACTTGTGCAATCTGTATTTGAATTTATGGTACAGCACAGAATACCTTTATCCGAAAATACCCTACATAAAGCAATTAACAACGCCTGCTTTGAAGTCGTCAAGTTACTTGTTGATAAAGGAGTAAGCATTGAGTCATCGCACGAAGGAAAAACGGCTATAGATGTAGCTGTATCGGCACTTTCCATGAATTTCTTTGAGTATTATTCTTCCACTGCATCTCGAAAAAAAGGAGGAAATTTAATAAATATTCTTATCTATTTAATCCGCAAGGAACAAGAACAGAATATTCCATTTAATACCTCGTGCAAGCCTGAACGTATGTCTCTGCTGCATGTCGCCTGTTATGTGCGCCCCCCTGCATTGCAGATACCGTTAGCTACTTTATTTATTGAACATGATCCGACAATTCTTTACGCTCGAGAAAACGACGTCGGTGAAGAGGACGGAAATACGCCGCTACATCTTGCCATAACAAAAAAACAGTATGAAATGATCGAATTACTGCTTCAAAAAGGCGCAGATGTTACTGCACGTGCTCAAGGGTATACGGTCATTGAGCTAGCCGAAAAAGTGGGTTACCGTAAAACACTGCGCATATTGCATAACACAGGCAATACAGGCTCCGTTTCTGATAATCAATTTGATTGGTTATATCCACAGTGGGTTTCTACACGTGCTGAATTTAAAGCATTGATACAAGATGCGCGTACTTACGGAGGTAAAACCTCTAAGCAAATCTTTGAAGGATTCAATATACTAAAGTTGATTCAACAAGCAGGCCCTCATGCACAAATTACTACGGCACACTTCCAGCGTGCTGGTATCTTGAAAGCAGGTTGGGCGCACCCCGATAATATCCAGATAAGCAAATTCATACAAACACAGTTTTTAGAATGGCTGCAAGCCAACCCCGCTCATATTTTGGCCTGCTTACGATGGTTACCTGCACAAAGCCGCATACCAGCTGTACTAACAGAAATCGTAAAACTTGGAAAAGTCTCAGTAGTACAGTCTGCAGCTGCATCTATGGAACAGCATATAGAGCCCTTAGATAAAGCTGCAGCGCTAGAACAAGCCGTTAAGAATGCGAATGTACACATCGCCCATTATTTGTTTAATAACGGAACATCCATTCAGGATTTACCTAAAAATATCCTGCATAAAGCAGTCCAAACTGGCTGCCTTGAAATGGTTGAGTTATTAGTTGAAAAAGGCGCCAACCTCAATGAAAAAGGCCCAGGACTTCCTATACTACATGACGGGAAAACAGCCACAGAGCTAGCGGTATCAGCTATTGATGCACAATACTTTTCTACATCTAAAGCAAATCGGCGATATGGATTAAATAGAATACAAATTGCAAGCTATTTAATACAAAAAATGCAAGAACAAAATATCCCCTTTGACATCCAATCCACCCCAAATGGCATGACACTCTTACATGCCGCGTGTTATATAAAACCTCAAGAGAAAGGATTAGAATTAGCCAAACTTCTTTTTAAGCAAGGCAAGAATAATAGGCATATAGGGGATACGGATATAAGCTACAAATATCCTCCTTTATATACAGGGAAAAATACCCCTATATATATTTCCATAAAAGAAAAGCATTACCCCCTAGCCGAATTTTTATTTAATGAAGGCACTGATATTACTTTAAGCCCATTAGAATATATTATATTGAGATTTAGAGACCCGCAAGCCTTTCGTATACTGCAAACAAACAAAAAATATGGATGTGTTTATATCGAACATGGTAAAATTGTCAGAACATTAATATCGTTTGCACATTCTATTTATTTCACTGTTTTGGATTTTTTTCGTGGAATCTAATAAATACCAAACCTAATTTTACGGTTAATGCAATATACCTTGGCATTGCATGTCCAACTCGCTTATCACTATACATTTTGTGGTTCGTGCCACCAAAAACCTACCAAAGTGGTTTATACGGTAGACTTTAAAACTACATCAACCATAGCAAAGCACGGTAGGTTGGTGGTGAGGCACAAACCCCAACATGCAGACCACTTACTTTTAATCTTTGCACTCTGCCTATAAACAACTAGCCATTCTATAACGTGCGTAACATCGTAAGTAACTAATAAGCGCAGCTTCCACTTTTCTTGAGAAGTGGAAGCTGCAGCATTTCCTATTTTATTTATACAAAAAGCCGCTGCTTCGACTATTTTAACGTAGTCATACCAGCGGCTTACTATCATTTCATATTGTAATTGCACTTATCCAGACATGCAGGATGTAATTAAGCTACAGCCTGAGGATTGAACAATTCATTATTTTGTACACCTGAACTATTCAATGGTGCTGAGCTTCCCTCTCCCGCATCGTTGATAGGCATTTGCTCATTATTTAAAGGCTCCTCATTATCCGGAGTAAGAGATGCCAATGCATCTTGATTGCTATTTCGTAGACCATCTAACACACCAATTAAACGATCAAGAGTTTGCAATGTTGTTGATCTGTATTCGTATTTCTCACCGCCCTTACGACGTCTACAGTTGACTGATTCATCACTATTAATTGCTTGTACAGATTAAGAAATCTTTGATTATTGTTATTTTTAGCCTCATTAACTTTAATTTCACATTCTTTTTTTATACCATCTATCTGTCCCTGATGCGCAGTTTCTGCTTTTGCTTTCCCATTTGACTCTCCCAAACGGTAACACCCATACCCTCCTCCACTAATACTAAGTATGCCGGCGGTTGCAAGGCCTATAGTTACTGGATCCATATGTTTTTCCTTCTACTTTTTTGAATTAACCAATTGAATAAAAGCTTTTCAGTTATCAGTTCAATGGCCTATTCCAAACATGCATACTCTCGCACACAGTAACAGATTAGTCTATGCAATAAGGTTTAATAGCCATTGCGCACAAAATAAGTACAAAAAAGCTGCCTAGATATCCAGCCAAGACCCTGTTTTCAAACAAATTTAGATAACCCAATAGTGTGCACATATGATCTTTTCGAGCTCTATCTCTAGACTAAATGCTGCCCTAGTCACGACCCCACTATTCACAAGGTTCATACAGACTTCGCATGCAAAAAATACCATCAAGGAAATACTTTCCTCACAAGACAAAGATACCGCCTCTAAACGTCTAGAAATATTTTTAGCACTGCATGGACTATCAGAAAAACAGCGTCTCGTAGAAGAAAAAAAAATACCGGAAGAATACCTTTTCTCAAAAAAATTGAGGCTTCCAGCAGAAATACAGAGCACTATCCTTATCGAAGCTCTATCACACTTCACCCCCTACGAAATAGCTTTAATAACTATGCAAAAAGAAGGGAAACTTATTCAAGTTAGCATAGAAGGATGCCATGCTTTGTATAAAAAATTTGATTGGCTCTACCCAAAGTGGGTTGCGTCATTTTCAGAATTTACAGCACTGATACACGATGCACATAGATACGGAGACAAAACCTTTAAGCAGATTTTTGAGGGATTGAATTTACTGAAGTCGGCTCAAGAAGCAAGCCTTAATTCTCAGATTGACATTACACGCCTACAGAGCGCAGGTATCTTACAAAAAGGTTGGATCTACTCTGACGATATCGATACTAGTAAATTTGTTCAGAAGCAGTTTTTAGAGTGGATACGAACAAATCCTGCTTTTATTATGGCCTGCTTACGATGGATGCCTCCCCAAAGAGAGATTCCATCTTTACTCACAGAAGCGGCAAAGCATAGAAATTTATCTATAGTGCAGTCTGTATTTGAATTTATGGTACAGCACAAAATACCTTTAGATAGAGAAAGCGCATTAAAACAAGCAGTTCAGAATACTGATATTTTGATGGCTCGCTATTTGTTTGATATTGGAGCACGTATTGATCACCTACCAGAAGATATTCTGCATAAAGCAGCTTATACTACCTGCCTTGAAACAGTAGAATTGCTGATTAATAAAGGAGTGAGAATTAATAAAGTAATATCAGACGTGTATTTGATGGATACAGGAAAAACAGCTATAGATGTAGTAGTATCGAGACTTTCTATAGGTTTCTTTAAATATTATTCTTCAGCTGAACTTCGACAGAGAGGAGTAAATCTATTAAATACTCTCATCTATTTAATCCAAAAAGGACAAGAGCAAAATATTGCATTTAACACGTCGTGCAAACCTGAACGTATGTCCTTGCTGCATGCCGCTTGTTATGTGCAATCCCCCGCATTGCGTACACAGTTGGCCACTTTGTTCATTGAACACGATCCCACAACTCTTTATGCTCGGGATAACGATTTTGGTGAAAAAGACGGAAATACGCCGCTACATATTGCCATAGAAAAAAAGCAATATGATCAAGTTGTTACTTCAAAAAGGTGCGGATGTCACGATACGGGCTCATGGATATACCGTCATCGAGCTAGCCAAAGAAGTTGGTGACCCTGAAACATTGGATATATTGCGTATCACAGGCCATACAGGCTTGCTTTCTTAGCATCAATTTAATTGGCTCTGCCCACACTGGATTTCTGAAGAGTCAGAATTTAGAGCATGGATAAATGATGCTAGTACCTATGGAAATAAAACCTCTGCACAGATCTTTGAGGGATTAAATATCCTCAAGTTGATTAAACGAGCGGGCCCACATGCACAGATCGACATCGCTCATCTGCAGCGTGCAGGCATCTTACAAAAAGGCTTCGTGCACCCTGATAACATCGAGGTAAGCACATTCATTCAAACACAGTTCCTAGAATGGCTGCTAACCAACCCTGCTCACATTGTGGCCTGCTTACGATGGTTACCTGCGCAAAGCCGCATACCAGCTGCACTGACAGAAATCGTAAAACACGGCAATGTATCCATGGTGCAATCTGCGTTGGAATTTATGGAGCAGCACCATATAACATCTTTAGATAAAACCGCTGCCTTAGAAACTGCCATTAAAAATGCTCATCTTCCAATTGCCCGCTATTTGTTCAATAACGGAACCCACCTTCATGATTTACCAAGAGATATCCTACATAAAGCCGCAAAAACTGGATGCCAAGAAATGGTCAAGTTGTTGGTTGAAAAAGGGGCAAAACTAGATGAAAAAGGGCCTGGCCTTTCTTCATCGCACGAAGGTAAAACCGCTGCAGAGGTTGCTGTATCGGCTATTTATGCAGACTATTTTTCGTCTTCAAAAACACTGCGCCAACATGGGAGAAATTTGGCACATATTGCAGCGTACTTAATACAAAAAAATCAAGAGCAAGACATTCCTCTTAATATTCAAAGCACCCCTCATGGCATGACATTATTACATGCTATTTGCTACATAAAGCCACATGCACAAGGGCTAGAAATTGCCAAGCATTTATTTGACCAAAATGTTGATAGCATCCATATAGGGAATAATTATTTTCGCAATGGAAATAGACCTTTACATACGGAAAAAAACACCCCATTACATACTGCACTAAAAGAAAAACACCACTCCATGATGGAATTTTTGTTTAGCAAAGGGGCCTATATTACTTTAAGCCCTTTGGAATATATTTTATTAAAATTCAGAGACCCAGAATCTTTCATCATATTACAAAAAAATAAAGGGGCCGTATCTATCCATATCAAACATAGCAGTATTATTAGCTCGTTATATTTTAATCGCCTGCTACATCGTTTTTACACCCTAATGCGCTCTATGACTTGGCCTTTTTTTTTGCGTGTGATCTACTATAATTTTATTCAAAGCTATTTTCAAAGGTATAACGTGATTTTTAATCATATACCTGCCACTCTGCCACCTGTACGTCGTGTACAAGATCTTGGCATAGCATCATCAACCTCGCTACATCGGCCTTTAGGTACAATGCATGTATTTCCTATTCACTCCATATTTCAAAGAAGCACCTTAACCAGTGATATGCATTCGGCAGATGATCCAGCGCTTAGGCCACTCTTGAGCGATGACGAAGATGTATCTCTATAATAAATATAAATTAATGGGTATGCTTCTGCTTCTATTTTCAATAAAAGTGGAAGCAGAAGTATTTTCTATCGTATAAATACAAAACTATTTTTTATATTTCAGAAAAACTTTTATTTTCTTTAATCAAGTTTTGGAAATTTGCTTATTAAAAATGCTCTTTCCTCTCTCGCCTCTCCTAATGTTCTTAGTATATGATTTCTCTCTACCTGTAATTTAGAGTATTTGTGCTTTTCACTTTCAAGCGCCGCTTCATGATTAGCCTTCTGAACCTCTAATTCTTTCTCCAATTCGGCGATATGCTTTTTTTGCATATTAATTTGGTCACACATTTCTTTGATGACATCATGATACTTTATATTGCCATCAACGACTGTTTTTAAAAAATACAGCGAATTTAAATAGTCATCCTCATTATTCAATACATTATTTTCAGAAGGCTGCTTTAATGACTCTAACGAAGATATAGATGCTATATTCTCTTGATTATTAGAAATATTGGGTATATCAGTAAGACTTAACGGCTTTTTATATTCGGCATCCTCCTCTCTTAATTGTTGACTTTGATTAGATATACCCTGCTGTGTGGATGCAGAACCATGAGCATTATTGATACTTAGCATACATTTCTCCTAATATATTATTTGATAACCATCTTTTACCTTTTACACCATACAATATATATTCTAAAATCTTCTTCTTATTCATTCATATTGATATATTCGCATGCAAAATGAGGACAAAGAAAATTATCAATACAAATACCTTTTAATACATTTCACACGATAAACTCAGGTTGAGTAGATGTATCAAGTTTGGAAATAGCAATATTCCATATACTTCCTTCGTACTGCACAATAAGCGTTGGATTTGTTGCAGCTTGCTGCCAAGCCATATTGTTTATATACGGCAATTTTTCATTTAATGATTTGAAAGGTATTATGGCAATAAGTTTGCTATTATCAGAACTAATATTTAAAACCCGACACTCTTCTAGCGCGCTATCTGCATAGGCCAACCATTTTCCATTTTCAGAAATGGTGATAGCCTGGATAAAACCATGCTCATCGCCAAAGTCAAAATACGGCCTTTTTGCATTTTCTATGACCTCGTCTATGCTCCACAGGCGAGCGCGACAACATTCTTTACCATTAACACTATAAGCGTATCTTGCTGCTAACAATTTCCCATCTGCAAAGGCAACTAGCCCTATTATTTTTTGTTCATCCGATTCTAGTTTAATTTCTATCTCGTTATTATCTTCTAGTGCAGATAAATAGACTGCACTATCCCCAGCAGAAGCTATCCATTTATTATTCAATAAAAAAACAGGGGAAAGCTGCTTCTCGCTCGATTGCAAAGTGCGTACGACTTGGTTATTTTCAGTGCGTTTTACAAGATTTAATTTATTTTTACCCATTGCCTCATATACAAGCCAATGCCCATCTGATGAGATTGCTTTAAATAACGAGCCATTATAAATTCCAGGTGACTCTACAATGAGGCTAGGCTCCTTCGGAGAAGAAAGCTCCTACACAATACTACCTTCTATTGAGCTAACTACAAAATAATTGCTATCTTGAGAAATAAATGAAACATAATAATGCTGCGCAAGATAGTTTTTAATAATAGGTAATTTTTCTTGCTCTCCAAATGCGAAACGCCCATCCAACTCTAAAGCAGCTGTGTTAAATAAGAAATTTTCGCCAGCTTTGCTCTCATGGGCAGCCACTATCCATTTTCCATCCGTGGATAAAAGAAAATTATTACCTTTAGAGGGGGGCACAATTTTTCCCAAATACGTGCCATATTTTTGAGGAATGATAGGAGAGGTAGCACGATCCATTTTTTCTATCGATGAAGATTGCATGCTTTTTATTTTTTCTTTTAGCGCACTATTTTCTTCTTCTAGTATTCTATTTTTATCAACAAGCTCGCCATCTTTTGCTTCCAACTCGGTCATATGCTGAGATAGCGCTACCATTTGCTGAGATAAACCATTCAAAAATTGAAGGCCGTTATTCGTATTTGTAGAATCAGACAGTTGGTTTTGTATACTTCTAAAGCACTCTTCCAGTGTAGCTAATACTGTGCTTTTATATTCTGCAAGATCCTGATCATCTTGCTCTTCGGTACAAAACTCTATACCTGTTTGCTGTTTTACGGCTATCGTGATCTTATCGTGTAATTCTTTTTTCTTCTCTTTATTTTTTTGCTCCGATAGCATTTTTTGTGATGCTTCCAGTTGATCCATGGATACACTAACAGCGCCATGAAGCAGCGTAAATAAATCATTGTGTTCTTGTACAGCAACTTGTTCTTGCAACTCTGGTGTAGAAAGGCTAATGCTATTGGGTTGGGACGATAAAATGGGGGTAATCACACACATCTCCTATTAAAATGGATTGCAATATTTCTGCCGTTATTTTTTATTTTTTCACTGATGTTATGCAGGTATTCAAAAAGACTGTGGAGTGCATGTTGGGGTTCGTTCCTCACCACCAACCTACCGAGATACATATGTAAAATGGCTTTACAAACCTCAACAAACCACAAGAAAAAGCAAAGGACGGTAGGTTGGGGTGAGGCACGAACCCCAACATGCAAACCACCATCCTTGAAATATATAAAATAATACGCAAAAAATTATGTTTTATTACCAAGCTAAACAGTTTGATAGTTTGCCATTCGTATACTGCTCACCGGCAATACATTCGGTTGCGTGCGGTTTTGGGCTATAGTTTTTTTATTTGAATCCAACTCAGGAAACTGCTATACACTACATTTAATATATCAAGCCACAATATCAAGGCATGATTTTCATTATCTTTTTCAATTCTATGCAAATAGAAACTTTCTAAAAAAATGATAAAACATCCAGCCTGTAGGGCATAATAAACATAGAAGAAAGCGATCCATGTTCGACGGTAAAAAAATTCTCTTTGTCCGCCGAATATGTTATAAAAGATATATCATTTTCAGTGTTAATTTTAATTTCTGCAGCATCAGTATTATCTATATCAGGTCGAAGTAGTACAGTTTTAATCTTTGTTTCTACAACAGGCTTTTGTGCGATAAGATTTTTTCTTTCTTCTTTTAACTTTTCTGTAGTCTCACCTAATTTAGATACCAATACCCCTAATGCTGTCCAGCTAAAACTCATTACTGTAGGCATTACTCCAACTGCGATTGGAGATGCTATGCCTCCACTAGCTATAGTAGCTACTCCCAGTCCAACCGCTGTTAATGAATAAACCACTGTAACTGCCCCAGCAGCCAAATAACTAATAGTTGCTGTGCGCTGTGCATCACCTTTCTCGCTAATAAGCACATTTAAACTTTCTAGAGTTTTATCTTTTATATCTTCTCTATTTTTCTTTTCATTCTTGGTTAGCATAGGTAGCACCAAAGATCGGCTATCTGAAGAGAATGTAAATCTTCCACTATCTTTACGCATAATCTTTAACAAAGATTTCTCTCTTGAAGCCTCATCTCCGTCTACTAGTTGACATACTATTTTTTCTCCTGGCGAGTCCCATGCTATCAGGAGAAAAAGTAATATGTCCATTATTTACAATTTTTCCTATCACATCAAAATCATCTTCATTCTCTACGCGTGCTAGACGCAAATTAAAACGCCTATCACAAGAAACTACCCATTTACAATCTGGAGAAAATTCTTTCCTAGTGAATGTGCTATAAGAACACTTTTCATTATTTACTACAGCCTCTGCTACCACTCTTTTTATTTCTACTTGAGGTGCATCTATTATTTGGTTATGTGGCGCTGTAATTTTATTAAACAACCTTTTTATAGCACTCTGCTCATTCTGCAATTCTTTGGAATGGTTTATAGCTGCTGGCTGGCTTGCCTGTTGAATATGTCCAGTTGGCATGTTCGGGCTAGCGCTTCGATTTGACAGAGAGGGAGTAGAAGAAATACCTGACATACTCTTATCCTATTTCGGTGATATTGAAGTCCGCTTATGCACTAGTTTGTTTCATATACAGATCAATTTCAGTAGCAAAATTAAGCAGACCAACCTTGTGCTTGATGATATTCTGAGGAAAACACTGTGCATGGGGTTATTCCTAGGCGCTTATGTGTTGGTTTAATAAAGTGTTGTACCTCTATCAAACCAAATAACCCCACAATTTGCTAAAGCCTTACTGTCCGATCAAGTCGGAACTATTACACTATATCTATATACACTTGCTTGCCATATTGACATTTATTCCTGTCACCTTGTATGGAATTTGTTGTAATTGGCTGTCTTTTATTATTAGTCTTGCCTCGAAGGCCGTGCCCCATCCCAACCTTGCATCTATCCGCTAGATAGTCTGATAGTTTGACATCCGTATAACATTCTGCGGCAATAGGCTCGGTTGCCCCCATTCTTGTACAGCTATTCTTGCTACATCATGCGCGGTGAGAAAAACGTTAAAACAGACGTTCGCTCCTTCGAGCCATAGCATCGGCATATGGTTGTCATGCTTTTTTTCAATAAGATGCAAAATAAAGCTCAGCGCAGCTGTTATAAAAGAACCGGATTTTAATCCATCATATAAATAATAATCATTATTATCTAGTCGTGCCCACCATTGAATAGCAGGCCAAAAGCAATTCGTTGGTTTTTGAACAATGCGTGAAGCGCTTGCTAATACTATGCGCTGCTCCGAATCGTGATTTGGCGATAACCATCTGGCTGCTTTTTGGGACCATTTAATACAAGAAGCAGGGCAGGTAAATAAAAGTTGAAGGTACTTGAACGAGGTAAGAAGAATATTGATAATCTGAGCAGTCAGTATCTCTTGATGCTTTTCATGATACTTTTCAATACAGTGTAAACTGAAAATTAATATAGACATTCCCAAAGAAACAGCTGAGAACCCGCATACCAGATAGCCTTTTGGATCCCAGTTTGCCTGACTTTCAATATAGGGTTGTAACCGATTTGTTGTCGTAGCAAAAGAAAATCTGCGCGCATGCACTTGTTCAATAGGTGCATGAATGACCAATAACGGTTCCATTTCAAGCAATCCGCCAATCTCTGCTGTGCGTAGCAGAGGGGCTGCCCTATCATCTTCGATAGTAGGATCATTTAACCGGCTCTGATACAGAGGGTTGGCTGAAGATATTGCGATAGGGCACATCTAGCTAGATCCTTATCTAAATAGTTTTTTCTCTTTTAGAAAAATGCATCTAATTCAGTTGAGCTTCCTGAAGCACTTCCCTTGCTATAAAATTTGTGTACTTAACCATATTAGTATCCATGATGACTTTTAATCAGGTCACACCATGCTTTTATAATGCCAATCAATGCGGCAAGAATTGGCGCACAAAATAGGAAGACAGTCGAAGCAAAAAAAGCAAAAGGTATAGTGCAGAACAATAATACCGTCAGCCGAATGTTTAAATCTGTGAGCGCCTTACCAGTATCCATCCGCCAATATATAGGCTCTTCCTGAGCAATCGTCCCCGTTTCAAGCGGAATATTAGCCTTTACTGCACCGCATCCCTGTTTTTCAATGTTTCCGACTTCGTTAACTTGGCCGATAAGTGGGGCATTAGAAACAGTGCGCTGTGGTTGTATAGAACCCGCAGAATTCATGCTTATTTTCCTGTAGCTACTAGGCAGCAGCAAAAAATGGATTGTATAAATAGGGATGGATCGTATTAAAAATTGGCAGACCGAGAAGGTGCTGAACTGAGTGAAATTTTAATGCCGAAAGAAAGAGAAGGGTTTGATTTAGCCTTCTCTTTTTACGCATCACCCGCCTCTTACAATTACCAACGCGCATACATAACATAAACTGTTTCTATAGATCTATCCATTTACACCCTGAGTTTTTAGGGGTATAAAGATCTAGTATAGGTACACCCTGGTCTACAAAAACAAATATTAAAATGAGGCAGCAAAAAATAAGGTGAAAAGGGTAGCCCTAAAAAAGCAGCCTAAACCAGAATTTAAAAAAATAGTGCATGCAATAAAAATTATCAGTTATAAACTGTAGCAGCAAATCTGCTTCTGAATGGTAGAAAGCAGGTTTCAATAACCGACAGCGTTTTTGCATCTATTGCTGTCTTCCATCCATTTCTTCAATCAGGAGAAATAGTGAATATTGGAAACTCTTCTTCCGTACAAGCCACAAGCTCTCACCATACCGAAACGCATATGCATCAACGGCAAAATTATTTCGGTGTGGGATGCACTGCACGCACAATTCATACCTCCCTTATCACGCGAAACCCTAAGATATAGCATGCTTTTTCGTTCCAGCCATCTCTATTCTGCGCTCCTGCAAATAATAAAATATCTTTTCCTATGTAATGGGTGCAATAGTGTTTATTCCCACTTCACATTGGTCTTCACCGTCTATATGCGAATATCTATGGAGAAAGATTACTTCTTCATTTATATCACATGACCCCTATATCTCTGAGGAGGCAGTGCTTACAGAAAGTGTATTAGAAAATGGCATTACACAACTAAATGAGTATCTTGAAGATTCATGGATTCATACAACGTCTTGCTTTTCAGCTTTGGCCTCTCTGATAGCGATGCCATTTGCTTTCACGGCCATCCCTGCCACAGTATTTTCATGTTCGAGTATAGGAGGACTGATTTTTTATTCGTATTGGTTGGGATACCAATTTTGTTTTCGCTACCTCAAATTATTATATTTTTACACGTAGCAGAATTACTTAATGAAGCAGATAATCGACTCCACCAAGTACAAATTCTATCTAAACAACATAGAATGGACGCTCAAAAACCATCTAACACTTCTATTAGAAAAAATAATTTTTATTTAATGGCATAATCGTGTTTACTTTTACTTCACATTGGCATTCACCTTCTGTATGCGAATACCTATGGAGAAATGCAACTTCTTCATTTATATCGCATGGCCCCTATATCCCTGAGGATGAAGTGCTCACAGAAAGTGCATTAAAAAACGGCATCGCAAAACTCGATGGATACTATACAAATTCATGGGCTTATACCGCATCAACCTTGTCATTATTAGCCTCTTTTATAGCCGTATCAACGGCTTTTCTGATAATTCCCCCTACAGTATTTTCAAGCTCAAGTATAGGAGGACTTATATTTTTATTCATACTGCTTGGGCTGCCAAGCTTATTTTCAGCCCCCGTATTTATCATACTTTTACAAGCACGAGAATTAATTGATGCAGCAAAAAATAGACTCAAACAAATGGAATTACTTGCTGCGGAATATAAAATAGATTCTCACAGAAATTCCAATACCCCTATTCAGAAAAAGCTTTTGCTTCTCACTACATAAAATATAAAACCTGCAGCTTTTCTAATTTTGCCTAGAACGCCATACCTATTCTAATAAAGGAGCATTATATTTTTTGGTGTTTTCCATTACGACACATCCATTTAATATACCTTCTATTTTCATTGCAAGGCAAGCTATAGTGGTTATTTTTAATTCAGATTGGTCTTCTTCATCAGATTATATATGGCGCAAGACTACACTTCCAATCTCACCATCAGGGTCTTACTTTCCGGAAAATGAAATATTCACAGAAGAGATATTAATAAATAAAATTCAAAAACTGAATGACCATGAAAAGATATTTTTTTATCTCTTGATAATATTAGTGTCATTAGGCGCTACCGCATATATAGTATCTGGAATCATAACTGCAATATTTTTTGCATCTTTAACTCCAGACATATCTTTATTTCTCATATTAGTTTCTGCAACCCCCGCTGCTTTCCTATCACCTACCATATTTATGCTCAGCAATATACACAAAGCACTTGAAGAAGCAAAAAACAAATTTAGACAAATGCAGTCATTATATAAACAGCATAAAAGAGATTTGCAAAAAAAACCTACTGCTTCCAGCATAAGAAGACCTTTGCTGCTCACTGCATAAGCTTTTCCCATAAAATTTTTCTGCAAGAAAATAGCTAATAGCTCAAGCCAATGCTATCTAATATGTCGTTCCACATCCTTGCAAAATGTGTTCAACTATCCCAAGTGTTTCTTCATCGCATGCCTTAACCGCCATCGAGCTATGCTTGATGGTATGCAATACAAACTCGATACGATTGATTCAATTCATGGCTGTAAGACGGAAGGGAATACGTGGTTTGGCTAAATATTGCAGAGGGAGGGGTTGGATGGTTTTAGCAGTATGGGCAGAGAAGCCTATCTACAATCACGATAGTGGGGTGGGTCGCCTGCTGCTTGAGCCAAGCCAAGCGAGGGTAAAGCACGTCTGCATATGCCCTCATACAGGTAGTTTTTCTCTTTTTAGACAAATGACACAAACATTAAAAGTCAGTGGTACGCATGTTGGGGTTCGTACCCATACGCGCTAACTTAAGCCAAAGACCAGAGCATATTGTCGCTAAACTGTACAAAAAGTTAAGCGAAAAAAGGGGATTTTTTCCATGAACAGGCTATCTTTTGGCTTAAGTTAGCGCGTATGGGGTTCGTACCTCACCACCAACCTACCCTGTCGTAAAGATATGAGGTTTAAAGATAAAAGGTTGCGGTGAGCAATACCCCACCCCCACACATGCATAATAGATGCCTCTAAAATAGACAGTAATATGCAAAAATTTATGTTTTATTAATAACCATCCTATTTGGGTTTCTACCTCGCCCCAACTTTGCGCTAGATAGTTTGATAGTTTGTCATCCGTATAGCATTCTGCGGCAATAGGCTCGGTTGCCCCCATTTTTGCACAGCTATTCTTGCTAAATCATGTGCGGTGAGAAAGATGTTAAGACAGACGTTCGTTCCCTCGAGCCATAGCATCGGTATATGATTGTCATGCTTTTTTTCAATAAGATGTAAAATAAAGCCCACTGCGGCAGTTATAAAAGCGCCTGCTCTTAATATATCGTATAAATAATAATCATTATTATCTAGCCGTGCCCACCATTGAACAACAGGCCACAAGCAATTCGTTGGTTGTTGCGCAATGCGCGAGGCGCGGGCTAATACTATGCGCTGCTCTGAAGCGCGATTTTTCGACAACCATCTGACCGTTTTTTTTGACCATCTAATAGAGGAAGTAGAGCAGGAAAAAGTGCTCTTCATGTAAATAGAAGTGATAATTATAATATTGAGAATCTGAGTACCTAGTATCTCTTTATGATTTTCATGGTATTTTTCAATACAATGTAACCAGAGAATGGCTACCGAAGCGGCAGAAGAGAAAAATGATAATCCACACTCCAATGACCTTTAGGGTCAACCTCCGTTTCAATATAAGACAATAACTGATCAGTCATTCGCCATTAGCTGTCAGCTTGTGCTGTATCTAATAGAGGCTGCCTAGTTCCCATACCTTCATCCGTAATAGGATTATTTGATTGGTTACGATATGGATGGCAAATTGAAGATAGTGGAATAAGGCACATCTCCGTATTTCCTTATATAGGTACTTTTTCTCTTCTTAGGAAATGATATAAACTCATAAAACGCTGTAGCTGTAGGGCATTGCCTTAAGGTCGAGAGCACTAATCAAGCGAGAAAGCATCACGTGTTATAGGCTTATGCAAAATTACTGTAGCATTTATAAAGTAATATGTACTACATTAATTTCCCCAAAGCGCCTTTCCAATTTAATATCAATTTTTTTCAAGCATAGTAACGAAAATAATTAGGATCATTTTGTTCTAGGTACAGATCTATCGCAATGAGTGCCACTAAAAGGATCGAAGCAGGAAAAACCATAAACCAAGATATGGAAGTTGCAAACCCAAAACATAGAAATAATGGCATCAGCACATTAATCATGGCACGGAGTACTTTAATTTTATAAGCCTGCTCAGGTGTAGAGGATTTTGGAAGAATCGGGCTGTTTTCAAAGCAAGCTCTACCGTTTACTGCACTGCAATCCCCTTTTTCAATTATTTCTTCGCTATTAAATTTTGCAGCATCAAGTTGATCATTAATGATGTTATAGCGCGCGGATATAAAAGGTGTAGCAAAACACATACTATCTCCGTATAGCTGCTAGGCAGCAACAAAAAATGGACTAAAGCCATATTGGAAGATCATATTAAAAATGGCCTTTTTATTTGAATTTTTCCAAAAAAATCGCGCCAAAATCTATTATTTTTTGGCTGTATAAAATACTAATTAAACGGATATGATTTCATGAAACGCTAAATAGCTCAATACATCATTTTTTGGACCCACTTCATTCTTTAGAAGCTTATTATTAATATTAATTTTTCTGGTTAGCGGCTAAGAAGCGTTCAAAAAGTGCATTTTGTGCTGCCAATTGTCTACTGATTGCTTCTTGCCCTGCAGTCATTTCTT
Source organism: Mycoavidus cysteinexigens (assembly GCA_031963365.1). Taxonomy (GTDB): domain Bacteria; phylum Pseudomonadota; class Gammaproteobacteria; order Burkholderiales; family Burkholderiaceae; genus JASSUD01. The sequence goes on along the minus strand of JASSUF010000017.1, from coordinate 1,299 downwards.
GCTTTACATCCGTAAGCGCAGTTTTTAATTCAGTCACTTCTTGCTGAAGTTCAGCATTCGCTTTTCTAAGTTCTGCGATTTCTGGGCTATTAGAACGAGAATCTGGCCGTCCAATAATAAGAGGCTCAGAACTACTGGAGGAATTAGAGTTTAGAGAATTGATGGAGGTGGTGCGGGATCTTAGAAGAGGAGCTACATCTTGCGCTAGTTTTCGTTGATGCTCTTCCTGTCTTTGCTGATTTGCTTTAATAACTTTAAGTTCGTCGAGAATAGCAGCCGTATCTTCTTTAATCGGCTTGTTAAATGCATATACTATTGCACTCGTTGCCGGTAGTGATCCATTAGTACTACCGCCACTTCCTACACTATTCATTTTATTTGCCTTTCTTAGTAAATCTAATACTGGTGGAAAGACGGACTCTACGAGTTCCTTCCTTTCCTCCGTAACTTGCCGAATCTTCTCGGCGGGAATAAATTTTGATACGTTTAACACATATAATGCTGCAGAAATACAAGACGTAACTATACCCACGCTTAGTGGGATAAGAGTTAATATAGCCGTGGCTCCAAAAACATAAGCTATGGCTGTTATTGCTCCGCCCAATAAACTGGGTAAGGTCGTCAATATAAAAGAAACCCGGTCGGTTAGGCCAGGTTTAGGCGCGGTATTTTCTTCAAGCTCCAGGAACTCCTTGGTGAGGTCCATGTACTCTTCTATCTTGCCTTGCATACTCTCTATATTTTCAGTATGCGTTTTAATACAGGATTCCAAGTTCCATAATAAAGCCTTAGTAAATGCTTCAGGCAATATATCTACTTCTTTGCATTCGGCTTCATTTAATGAAGTAGTAGGAATAGATACTTTAATCCATTCTATTTCATTTTGGATATGCTGCAGATCCTTGCAGATTTGCCATACAACGCTTAGCAGCCTGCTAGCCTTCTGCAGGCTCTCTTTAACAGAAGCACGTTGTTTGGAAGAGAGGACTAGCCTTTTTTCCCATGAGGTATAAACCGTTTCATTATTTTTTAGAAACCATTTAGATAAATTGCTTAGTGTCTTCTGGAGTTTCTCATGGGCATGTATATCGGTAGTTGCGTTCAAAAGCTTATCGATATAGTCCAAACTCAATACTGCTTTTGGCAGATCTTCATCTGCAAGCTCTGGAAATAAAAATGCCTCTACGGATTCAATGTTTTTTTCAAAGTCTATGCTATGGAGGCGCTGCTCCAGGGCCACCTCATTATAAAACCGTAGATTAGCTTATGATTCAAGTTTTATGGTTTGGAGCTTGACTT
>JASSUF010000016.1:0-25155 GCA_031963365.1 Mycoavidus cysteinexigens | reverse complement strand
GCTGCTGCCTAGTAGCTATGGGAAAATAAGCATGAATTCTACAGGTTTTATACAGGCGCAGCCTACTTTTGCCAATCCCCCACTTCATACTCACCATGAAGTAGAAACAATTGAAAAAAGAGATTGCAGCACAGTAAATGATGATCCTTCTCTTGAAAGTAAAAATGTTTATCAGAACCCGGTTGCCTCTGAGCAGCACCCTAAAGTTAGGCAGGCCAAGATGCTAGCCAATGCAGTAACGATATTATTTATCTGTTCACTATCGATTTATTGCATATCTCTATTTCAGGTTATGGCCATTCCTACATTCACTCTTTTGGGGCTGCTCTGTATTGTAGCGTTGTACGCTGATCTTTTAGATATTTATTATGCTTTAAAAGCATGAAGAAAATGCTTTATACGTCTATATATCATGCTCTTTTGCAGTGCTAGTGGTTATGGCTTTAAAGAAAATTCTTTGCTTGTTACAGCATAAGGTAACGTTTCATTATTTCGGATAATTTTTTATAAGAGCAAAATTCCCTGCATGAGGAAATATACAGATGTGCCTTATCAAAATATCTGCAATCTGCCCTCCATATCGTAATCGATCAAATGATTCTAGCCGGAATGAAGAGATAGAATCCAGTCAACCTCTTATACCCAGAAGAGAGGGGGATGGATTAACTACGGCTACAATAAAGGATTCCTTGCGACCTTATGCTCAAAGCTTGACACAACTGGATCAAGCAGGCAATTTTTTATGTGCATTGTCAATCGCTTCTTCTGTAGTTTCCATAGTGACTTTGCTCTTACATATTTTTGAGCAGTATCATGAAAAGCATGAAGAGATATTAAGTGCTGAGATTGTTAATCTTGTACTTATGGTATTAATTCATGTGAGGGGGCTTTTATGGTGCTCTGCTTTATCAATTAATGCATCCAAAAAAACAGCTGAGTGGTTGCAGCAGCCAGAGCACTCATCAGAGCAAGACATAGTTGCAGACGGAGAAAACATTGCACAACAACCGAGGGGTTGCTTTGCACCGGTTGTTCGATGGTGGCAAAAATTAAGTGATAAAGATTATCTATACTATTTATTAAGATTTAATTCTTTTCTCTTTATGGCAGCAGGTTTCTATCTACACGTTACTGAAAAAGATCACGAAAATCATATGGCAATTTTAGGGTATGAGGGAGCGGGCGTATGTTTCAGCATGCTTTTTGCTTTGGATGAGGTAACAAGAACCAGATTACAAAACCGAAGACAACAAAGACTATTGCTGCAGAACTCGATAGAAATGCCAAACTATCAAACTGCCTAGGGTTTTTATAAGAAATATTATATAACCTGATATATTTTACTAAATAAAAATGGTAATAGCTGATATCACATTAGAAGAAGCTTTGGCAAATAAAGATCAGTGCGAATTAGAATCAGCTGAGGAATCAGAACAGCACGATCTTGCTATCGGCCTATGGTCTCAGCGGTAAAGAAATTGCGCTGAATACAAGATGTCCAGCGCGGATAGGCAATAAATTATAGCTTTGCGTGTCACAAGCTCAAACATTAATGTTTTTGTCTTTGAAAGTCATATAATGTAATCCATAAAAAAATAAGGTTAAATATGATTAGGATAAATCAAAACCCAATAGCACCTGCTATTTTGGAAAAATTAATGAGATATCCGGACAAAAATAATCAATCTAAGATAGTGCAAAGTACAGTAACTAATGCAATCACTACTCCTGCATCACAACCTAAATTGCCTTGGAAAATATTAGGGATAATTTTTGAATATTCTACATTGAGTAATCAGTCACCGTCTCCTGAGGAAATTAAAAAGAATATGCAACAATTAATTTCGCTGATGTTAGTTATTCGATCTGCACTTGCTGAAGTTAATGTAATATTAACTTCAGCAAGTAACCAACGATCACACTGGATTAGCCAGCAAATGAATTTTTGTTATAAAAATATTCGTGTATGCATGGCGCGTGAATCACTTTTGTCTGCGCCTGCTCATTATTGGGTAAATAAAATATTAGATATGGTGCAACATATCTGGGTTTCTATTAATCTATCTCAAGCATTTATACCGTGGTTTGACAGGGGAAGAATCCAAGATAATCCTCGAGTATTTTTGGATGTGCTTAATGCTCTTTCAGTAAAGAGAAATATAAAAACTTTACATTTACATGTATCGTTTTGTGAAGGGGCAGAATATGATGATCCTTTTGAAAAGGATCTAGATAAAAATGACAGAGATATTATATGTATAGGCAATAAAATTTCTCGTAATGCCTGGAATTATGGAGATTAATTTGCAAATAAATTTACAAATAAAAATAAGCTTACTGGCACGGAAATTGTAATAGGAAAAATTATATCAATAGTAAATAATAATCCTGAGTTAAATAAAATTTATTTGTATCTATTTGGCGACAAAATTGGCGGAAATGATTTTAAAAATATAATAAATGTACTGAGAGATAAATGTGTCTATGAAATAGACTTGAGTTGCAACTACATTGGCGATGAAGAAGTCGCGTACTTAATTGAAAACTTACCAGAAACACTCAAAACTCTAAATCTAGGGCAAAATGAAATTAGTGAGGAAAGCATTAAGCTTTTGCTCAACAGATTGCAGGTCTCCGACATTGAAGAATTAAATTTAAAGTCCTGTAATTTGCCAGGCGATTTGTTAAATTATAATCAAAATTTAGATAGAAATGGCAGGCCACCTATTAGATTACATATATAATAATAGAGCATGATAATTTTATACAATCAGAACATAAAGATATCTTTCATTTAACAGCATTTCAGTTTTATATCCCCAACGGCTCATAAAACAACGTGACTGCATCGAGCCTAAAGGGGCTTGTTCAGAATAAAATCGTGTGCGCTGCCATTACGAATACAGAGCCGCCAGGCCTGTTCTATATGCATACTCGAATTGCCTGAACGGCCGGTTTCAATGCTGGTATAGGTGGCATTGCGCCACCAGGGCATTTTTTCTCGATCTAGGCCGCCGAATAAGAAGCGGATCGTGTGAATACTGGGAAATGCGATGCTGTCCATGAGATGAGGGAGGGCCCCTCGGAGCCGATTGACAGGAATAGGCTCCAAACCACCTTAAGCTGCATGTGTAAAGAGCTCGTGTGGTGAGCGTTAAGGAAAAGGCAGAGCGAGACTCAGTCAGGTATGAATCAAGAAGACGAACGAAAGTGAACTGCTGATGAAGTGTCGAAAGCATAGTGATGACGTCAAAACCGGGGGGAGTCGTTAACCCGGGATCAGAGTGGGGGGCGACCTGCTTACCTGTAAAACAGCATGCAAAACTTACCAGATAAACAGTGAAAACAGCGTCGAAAAGTTTCCACTTTCGTTGTGTCACTATCCAGCGCATTTGCTGGGGAATCTGGAGTGTTTTACATGGATATGATTTATGAAATTAGGCGTCGTTACAAAGTATAAAAGCAGAGCATCAGCGCGGTAGCCCGGGAGATTGGGTTATCTCGTCCAACGGTCCGAAAGCATCTGGAGACGGTGGAGGAGCCCAAGTATGAGTGCGTACAGCCCCCTCGCCCGAAACTAGGCGATTATGAAAGTCAGCTAGAGTAATGGTTAGAACAGGAAGCAAAGCTTCCTCGAGGACGTCGTCGTACCGCGCGTCGATTATTTGAAGGTTTGCAAGAGATCCGTTATCCCGGTGCTTACGATAGCGTGCAGCGCTTTGTGAAGCATTGGAAGCGGCATACCCAAGGCCCACGCGTTACCCAAGTATTTGTACCGCTAGTCTTTGAGCATGCTGATGCCTGCCAGTTTGATTGGAGCCATGAGCAAGTTGAATTACATGGCGAGATACAAACGATCAAAGTAGCGCATTTTCGATTGGCCTACAGCCGTCAGCTATTTGTGGTGGCGTATCTACGTGAAACGCAAGAGATGGTATTTGATGCCCATACCCCGGGCCTTTGCTTTCTTTGGTGGTGTGCCTAATCGAATGATCTACGACAACCTCAAAACGGTGGTAGATGCGCTCCTGGTAGGCAAGGAGAGGCAATTCAACCGGCGTTTTCTAGCCTTGGCCAACCACTACCTCTTCGAGCCAGTGGCCTGTACGCCTGCTGCAGGCTGGGAGAAGGGACAAATAGAAAAATCAGGTTGGCAATGTGCGGGAATGGTTATTTACACCGCTAGTTCGCCTTGCGAGCCTGTCTGAATTGAATGATTGGCTAGCGATACGCTGCAAAGAACTGGCACAACGTAAGCACCCAAGCCTTGCTGGATGCATTATTCATGACTGCTTCCAAGATGAGCAACCCTTGTTACGCCCGATTACCGCGCCATTTGATGGTTACATTGAACAAATGATGCGCGTCTCCAGCACCAGCTTAGTGCGTGCAGACAAAAATCGTTATAGCGTGCCGGTGGACTTTGCTGGACTTGCCGTATCGGTGCGCACCAGTGCAGATCAAATCCGCGTCGTGGCTCAAAGCAAGATCATTGCTGTGCATCCAAGAGTATTTGGGCGCGAGCAACTTATTTGTGATCCTTGGCATTATCTTCCTGTATTAGAGAAGAAACCCGGTGCTTTACGTAATGGAGCACCTTTTGTTGGATGGGTATTGCCTTACCCCATTCAAGCGGTACGAGACCATATTCTGAAGCAACCTAAAGGAGATCGCGCCTTTGTGGAGCTGCTCCTTCTGGCTCAGCAAGTTGGTCTGGAGGCCTTAACGGTAGCGTGCGAATGTGCGTTAGAGGCAGGGGCAATTACACTGCTCCAGTCATTATGAATGAAGTACGCAGATTAACGGCTCCTACCCCGCCTACTCCGATTGAATGGCCTGATGGCATTGCTTTGACGCAAGAACCTGTAGCCAATTGCCATCGCTATGACCATCTACTCGGAGCAATCTATGCCTACTGATATCCACGCCACACTCGAAAAACTACAACTGCACGGCATGGCAGTAGCTTGAAGAGAATTACAAGCTGAAAAAACCAAACTGGTTCACCGCCCTGAAATCTGGATGGAACGTCTCATTGCTGCTGAACAAACAGATCGCACATTACGAAGCTTGCGCTATCAACTTAAAGCAGCACGTTTCCCTATCCATCGAGATTTGCTGAGTTTCGATTGGCAAGAAACGCCTCTGTCGCAAAGTGTTATTGAACAACTCGCCAGTGCTGCCTTCATGGAAACTGCCCATAACTTAATCCTAGTAGGCGGTTGTGGAACCGGCAAAACCCATCTTGCCACTGCAATTGGTGTCTCAGCCATCCAGGCTGGAAAACGCATACGTTTCTTCAATGGGGTTGAATTGGCTAATGCGCTTGAACGTGAAAAACAAACTGGTAGAGCGGGTAATCTGGCAAAACGCTTCTCTCAGATCGATGCGCTCATTATTGACGAACTGGGCTATTTGCCTTTCCCAACCTCGAGTGGCGCGCTGTTATTCCAATTCATCGGCCAACTTTATGAGAAAACTTCTTTGATCATCACTACCAATCTCTCCTTTAGTGAATGGGTACAAGTCTTCGGGGATGCAAAAATGACTACCGCTTTGCTCGACCGCATTACCCATCATTGCCATATCCTTGAAACTGGCAATGAGTCATACCGTTTTAAACATCGAAATAAACCGAATCAGTAACCTTTTTAACTGGTAACTTTTGCACGCTGTTTGACAACTTCTTATTCGAGCGCACTGGGGCATAGAAAATCAACTGCATTGGGTGCTGGATATGTCTTGGGGAGAGGATGCTTGCCAAGTACGAGATAAAAATGCCGCTAGGAATTTAGCCACTTTACGTAAGATCACTTTGAATATGGTCAGAGTCGCACAGGCAAAATATCCCACCAAGGTAAGCCTCAAAGGTCTGCGCGCTCTTGCTGCTTGGGATGTCAACATGTGCGATTCCATGCTTGGCCTTAGTTGACGAGACTGTTCATGCGGAGGCCCTACTTCCATTGGCCACAAACCTTGACGTAAGTCTCGTCCATGTGCCAGCACTTGCCTACCGGGTGCTTGTATCGGCGAAAAATTTTTTGCAACGCAGGCAGCAGTTTAATCGCCCAGCGATGGACCGTGGAATAGTCTACGCTGATACCGCGTTCAGCCATCATCTCTTCGAGATGGCGCAGGCTCAGCGGATAAGCTACATACCAACGAACGCAGGTCAGCATCACTTCTAGCGGGTAGTGCAACGTTTGAGTACCTTCGCCATCTCAACAGTCACGATATCATCCTCTGGATTTTTAATAACGATAATATTCTACTCCTGCTGTTAATGCGACAGAACCACTTACTGCCCCTAATGCTTTACCTATTATTGCAGCTTGTACAGATGTCAGTTCGACGGATTGCTTTAACCCCTGTGTTGTATAAAAGTGAAGTTTGTTATCGTGAATGTAGAATGGGGCGATATATTGGCAACTTCGTGGAAACAAGACATGGATATAAAGAGATTCGATCTGTTTAGGTTCTAACCGCGGAAGCAATGTATAAAGCCGATCTATATTTAAACTCAAAATTTTGATTACAAAAGATTTAACAAGTTTATTTTTACTTTCTAAGAAAAAGATCAAGGACTGAATTGAGTTTTCAGGCAATGTATTTTGTCGATCTAATACCCATTGAGCTTTTTCAATAACATTTTCATCCCGGTCTGCTAAGCAAGAAACCAACGCTAAAATAGTATTGTCTGAGAGAGCACTGTGACGACCTAAAGCGACTACTGCAGCATATCTGGTACGCCACTCGTCATCTTTAAAGCAAGAAACCAAAGCCAACGTCGCGTTAGCCAGCAAAGAGTTTTGCTTATTCAAAGTCTCGGCAGCGGCGCATCTGACCTGGCTATTTTGATCCTGCAGGGAGAAAACCAAGGCTGAGATAGCATGAGTCGATAAATTGCTCTCACGACCTAAGGCGTTAGCAACGACACGTTTGACATCGCTACTTTGATCCTTCAAGGAGAGGACTAAGGCTGAGACCGCAATGGTTGACAAACTACTTTGGACGCCTAAGGTGCTGGCAGCAGCATATCTGACACTATTAATTTGGTCATTCAAAGAGAAGGCCAAGGCTAAAATTGGAGGAAAAGCAAGATGGTGTTAAATGACAAGTCGCGCTGATTGCCTAAAATGCTGGCAGTCATAGACTTGATACTCACTTGATTCTGTAAATACGGAATCAAAGCCAATATTACTTTGTCAGACAGTGCACTTTGACTACATAGGACATCTTTGGCCGCAGACCTAATATTTTCATCGTTTTCCTCTTTTAAGAAAGAAGTCAAAACTAAGTTTATGTCATCAGGTAATTTGTCTTGACGGTTCAATACGTTAGTTATTGTGTTTCTGACCCATTCTTTTTTATTTTTGAGGTGGAGTATCAATACCTGCAGTGCGTTATCGGACAGCGTACCTTGTAGTTTTAGTATTTCGGCTGCCGCAGAAGCAGCTTCTGTATGATCACTAATTAATAGAGAAATTAAATCCAAAACGGCCTGTTTAAAATATATTTTCTGATGACGTAATATCCAATTTGAAGCAATCCTTACATTGACATCTCTGCTGTATAAATAGGATATTAAAATCAAAATTACTTTATGGGGTAGCGTATGCTGGCGATTTATTGCAAAAGCTACCGAATCGATTGCAAACTCGATTTTATCGTTTAATGCGTACGCTAAAGCCAAAATTGCGTTATCAGATAGAGCCTTTTGGTTGCCTAACGCATTGGCTGCCATGTTTCTAATTTCTGGGCTTGGGTCTTTTAAAGCATATGCTAAGGCAGAAATCGTATCTTCAGAAAGAATATGTTGACAGCCTAACACCGTCACCGCTGCATATTTGATAAATCCTTTTTCACTATGTAAGTACGATGTCAAAGTAGAAAGTGCATTTTTAGATAAGACATTCTGGCGGCTTAATGCGCTAGTTGCATCTTCCCTGGCGAATTTATTTTCATCTTGCAAGATCGTAACTAAAGCCAAGATTGCATCATCGGATAGCGCCTTTTGCGTCCTTAATATTCCGGCTACCATCCCTTCGCTCAAGATGTTTTCATCCCGAAAAAAACAAACTAAAGCTGAAATTGCTTCGCTGGGCAGAGCGCCTTGATAACTTAACGTATTAATAATAGCCTTTGCTGATGCATTTTGATTTTTTAAGGAAGAGATCAACGTCAAGATTTCTTCATGGGATAACCTACCTTGCGCCTTCAATATTTCTTCTGTCGAAGACGTGATTGCCTCATCCGTCTCCGTAAAATAAGGAATCAAGGCCAGAATTGCTTCATGGGATAACCTGCCTTGTGCCTTCAATATTGCCTTTGCCGAAGATGTAATCGCTTTATTTCTATCCTTAATATAAGGAATCAACGCTAAAACTGCTTCATCGGGTAACTTATCTTGCTGTCTTAATATCTCTATTGCTGAAGACCTAATTGCCTCATCTCTATTCTCAAGAAAAGGAATCAAGGTTAAAGCAGCGTCTTTCGGTGATTTTGTCTGGCTAATTAATATTTCGGATGCTTCAGAGCTGTGGATTTTTTTATTTTTTAAGGCGCCAATCAATACTGAGATTAGGAGTTTGGTCTCTCTAATTTTGGATATTTGATGCTTATTGATATTTTCATTTTTTAAGACACCGATTAATACTGCAATTACATCTTCGGTCAATTTATTTTCGCGGATTAAGATTAAGGCTATCTTAAATCTAAAAGCATGATTTTCATTTTTTAAAATAGAAAATAAGGTTGAGATTGTCCGCTCGGACAACGCATGCTGATGTTGTAGTATGTGAAATGCATTAGAGCTGATGCATTCATTCTCATCGTTTAGCATTGAAATCAAAAAGGAAACCTCTTTATCGTCAGATAGTATTTTTCCCTGAACCAATAGGCGATCTGCCTCAAATTTGATATCGTTTTTTTCACTTTGTAGAGCGGTAAGTAAAACTTTAATTGCGCCAGAAGAGAACATTCTCGCCTTCTGTAAGGTTTTCTTTACCTCAAGCTCGATTGTCTCGTTATTATTTTCTAAATTAGTGATTAGGAAAGACAATACAGCGCCAGATAAAATAGGCCGATCAGCTAGGATTTTGAGAATTTTTAGAGTGGTCTTTTCTTCATTTTTATAATGATTCAGGCTCGTAATTAGCAAATGCTCCGGAAAAGCGCCTTGTCGAGCTAATTTACTGGTTTGATCGCTGAACTGCAGCTCAAAATGTAACCACTGCACTAGCTCTGCTTCTAACTTATCAATTAATGCCTGGTCCAGGCGACTCCGCGCTTCGCTCAAACACCCTGCTATTACCTGCTGATGCCGCATGCCAGTTAAGTCACGTGAACCTTTCTCTAACAAAGAAAAAAAGTATCTTAATGACGCTCCCTTCAATAAGCCTGCGACCATCCACCATACATTCTCATACCGCGGATTATATTTATGCGTAGCCATAAACGCCTCCAGTTCCCCTAGGCTAGGTCTAACGCCCAATTGCATACCTGTGGCAGCTGTTTGTACTGCGGTGGATTTTTGAGTCAGATTGAGATGGGTATGTATATGCTGAACCAGAAATTTAGCTGCAAAAAATTCCTGGAAAGTCAAATGCATAAAGTGGTAACTATATTGGCCTTGATCTACGTCATCGATATACAAGAACGATAGTTTTTTTAGGTTATCTTCCAGCGTAAGGGGTAAGTCCACGCCCTGCTGCTCAAGCTGTTCAATAAGCTCATGTAAGTCATAATGACTAAATTCAATTTGATTATTTTGCAACCCGTGAAAAGCTAAGGCACTCAGAAAATCTTGTTCTGACTTTACTAATTTCTCGATACGCGATGTTCTTTCAAGAGCATCCACATGACTGGCTGTAAGCAGTTGTCCCGCTCCCACTTCATGTTTACTCAAACGTAATATATCTTTACGCCATAATTTATTTGTCATTGCTTGGTATAAAGCAGTGACTGTTATGGATCCTGGGGTTTCCCTCTGTATCCGCTTGATCTCATCCCAGCTGTAGCATAACGCATCCATCTGAATTGGGATGCTGGCCAATTCTTGGAAAAAAGCATTCGACTGGATGAAACGCCTCACCTCAGTAGCGTGTAGAGAAGGCACGATATTCCGATTATCTAGATATGCCGTCACGTCTGCCTGGCTAAAGCCAGTCGTCTCCAATTCCAAATCCATTGGTTGCGCTTCTTTCAAATCGACATAGGGCCGAGAGGTAATTAGCACTGCGGGCTGATTCAGCAAAAGCTTTAGAAACCCGTACATCGGTTCATGCTCACTCCATTCCTGAGAAACTTCATCCCAGCCATCGAGCACAAAAAGTGTTTTATCTTTAGCAGGCCCATTAATATGCGCTGCAAGTCTTTTCGCTAAAACCTCTCCTTTAGGATTCGCATGAAAATAAGTTTCTTGAAACAACTTAACCCAATCACAGCTGCTTTTGCCTTTCAGCGTGCGCAACGGGATCCATATCAGCCAATCAAAGTGATCACGCCATTGTCCTTTCTGGGTGTATTCATAGACAATCTTTTTAGATAGGGTCGTTTTACCAACGCCGGCACGGCCTCGAATTAAAATCCGTTTTGGAATGATAATTTCACCGTCATTTAATTTTCGTGGATTAAATAGCCCCTCTAAAGAAATCAACTTATGATTATTAGAATTGTTAGCTTCGTCGCTTCGTAAGTGATCAAAATTGTTATATGGGTTTCTTATCTCTTTTGGTTCTTCTTCTTTATTTACTTGTTTACATTCCACGACAGCCAGATTAACGTAGCAATCTTTCATCGAAAGAGGTGGCCCCGATAATCGCTGAATGGCCAGGCGATCAAGTGAGATATAGCGGGTTAACGCGTTTCGTAGCTCATATAGATCTACCTGTGTCTGTAGCTCTTGCAGCTTAGTGCGCACCTTCAGTGAGATTTTTTCCCATACAGGCAAATATTCTGAGGCTTTAGGTGCTGATGCTTCGTTACTTAAGCGTGCGATCAACTGGCTATATTCTGTCCAAAATGTATGCAGCAGTGTCTCTGCGTCATTTCGTGCCAATAGTTTTTCCAACAGCTTAAAGAGCACCAGATGGCGGCCTTGGTTCTCGTATACCTCTTTACCACTTTCATTTAGCGCGGCAAAGCGCGGTATATCTTCAATCCGCACCGTGGTCGCGTTGATAAAATCCGCAAAGCAAAGCTCGTATCCATCTGTGCATAATGAGATGGGAATAATGCCGTGTTGTTCTAAATAATCGGCCCGAATCTTCAAAAAGGCCATTTCCGTCAACACGTGATGAAAACCTGGCTGTTTGGAGTAGATATTTACTACTTTGCGTATTTCTGCTTCCGCCTGCGCTGGATTTTGTTGGCCGAATCCGTAAGCCGCTTTCAACGCTTCGCAATAAGCCTGATAGCGTTGTCCTGCTTCACCCCATTGCAGATAATGTCCTAAAACTTGAGAACCACATACTATGACCTTATCAACCGGTTTAATTGTGCCGACCGCGGTGGGCAACAAACAGAGTTGGCTGGTAAGAATATCGTCTACTTTGGCTGCATCTTCTCTTGTGCTAAATGAAGCTTGCGTTTGTAATCCTTTGGGTGTTTGATCGGAATAAAGGTTGACCCCGAGCTTGAATAGGTCTTGAATTAGGAACTTTGCCGTGCCTGCATCTGCCACTCCATAAGCGAAGTTGTCATGGGCATATACTAAAAACGCACTAGGTAATACAGCTGATAAATTCAGAGCTTGAAATGTCTGTAGCGTGTTAGCAAATAGCAAATCAATTAACGCATTCTTTTCCTCAATATCTTTGAGGAGAGGCGCAGAGAGGTTGTTGTCCTGCTCAGGGTCAAACAATGTTGATGATGTCTGAGAACCAAAGATAGATGGCGACCGTGTGGCTGAATGTGGCGTATCGCTTGTCTTACCTGGTGGTCCTTTGAGTTGCAAAGTATGGGATGAGGTAGCTTGGTGAGAAGTTAAGCTGCTCAACAGAGCCTCTACATCTGGATGCCCCCAGGCTCGTGCCTTTTTATAACTTGCCTGCGCTTTTTCTGTTTTATCTAGTTTCTCTAAAAGCTGTGCGCGTTCAAAATAGATTTCAGCAATATGCCGCCGTAAGTCCTCGTCTTTTGTTGTTTGAGGCATCCGGGCCTGATTTAATGCGTCTTTTATTTTTGATAAAGGAAGATCGCCTGCAATATTTTTAAAAGCAGCTTTTGCCTGATCATAAAAGACAAGAGCCATATCAAAGTTTAGTGCCCCTTTGTGAAAACGAGCTTGATATAGATTATTTTGAGCTAATACCTGTACTTGATTAATTACTTGTGTTTGAGAAATAGGATTCATTCAACTTCCTTCAAGGCACTGGCTTTTGGGAGCAATCGTACCGTTGATCAACTTAAGATTTATTTAAAAGTAATTTGCGTGGTTCTGTCGCATTAACAGCAGGAGTAGAATATTATCGTTATTAAAAATCCAGAGGATGATATCGTGACTGTTGAGATGGCGAAGGTACTCAAACGTTGCACTACCCGCTAGAAGTGATGCTGACCTGCGTTCGTTGGTATGTAGCTTATCCGCTGAGCCTGCGCCATCTCGAAGAGATGATGGCTGAACGCGGTATCAGCGTAGACTATTCCACGGTCCATCGCTGGGCGATTAAACTGCTGCCTGCGTTGCAAAAAATTTTTCGCCGATACAAGCACCCGGTAGGCAAGTGCTGGCACATGGACGAGACTTACGTCAAGGTTTGTGGCCAATGGAAGTATCTGTATCGCGCCGTCGACAAGCACGGCCACACTATCGACTTTCTGCTGTGCGCCCAGCGTGATACCGCTGCGGCACGTCATTTCTTCGAAAAGGCCATCGATCAAAACGGTACCCCTGAGAAAGTGACTATTGACGGCAGCGCCTCCAATTTAGCCGCTCTGTCTCCTCTAAAGATAGATCGGGTAAGGCCTCTACAGAGTTTTCGATAAGTGGAGTCGGTATGAGTGCTGTGTGGGACGACGTAGGGGATAGGGCACGAGATCGTGACAGGATCGCGTTCATAGTAATCATAATGCATGACCTATTCATTAAAACCGGGATGATCCATGCCGTATTTGAGAACAGGTCCTGATCGGATGGCTAGATGGATTTTTTAGATTTATGTTGAATAAAGGGTGCATCATCCTGTATAGGATAGCTTTACACCTTTATGCGTAAAGTATAGTGTTACTCTGTCCAATAGTCCGCACAGTGGGAATAGGTCATTGAGCGTATAAGGAGTAAAGACCTGTTATGCAGATGGGGAAAAGAAAGCCTCTATTTTACAAATATAGCTAGGAGAAATCTATGATTCCAATCGTTGCTATTGGCTGTGCAGCGGCAGCAGCAGGGGGGTTAGGGGGAGGAGTAGCAGGACATTATAATGGGAAAAAAGTAGAGAGAAATAATTTAAACCAGGCTCATCAGAATGAATTAGAGGCTCGAGATACGCAACATCAGATTGCATTAGAGGTTGCATTAAATGCTTGAGATGTGCAACATCAAAATGCATTAAATGCGCAAAATATCCAGCATCAAAATTTCATAAATGATTCAGAATCAACAACATCAGGATGCATTAAATGCTTTAAATCAAGAACATCAAGGTGTATTAAATGCTCGGGATGCGCAACATGGAACTGCGATAACTAATTTGAGTCAAAGATATGAGAATGAAATAGCTGCTTTGAATCAAACACATCAGAATGAAATAGCTGTTTTGAATAAAAAATACGAGAATAAAATAGCTATTTTAAATAAAAAATTAGAAATTGTAGAGAAGGAAAAAGAAAATGCATTGATTTCTCATGAAAATGCATTGGTTTTGCAAAAAAATGAATTGGATTCCAAAGATAGGGAATTAGCTTTTCAAAGCCAAGCATTGGCTATGCACAAGTTATGATCGAAGATTTATGCAATCGATTAAATTTTTTAGGGCTTAACTATTTTGGCGCATCAGCTGTGCACAATGACTCCATGGCTATTGCTTCAAACGATGAGTCAGGAACACCCTCAGAATTAGGCGGAAGCTATTACACAGGATCGGTTGCGGGGCATTCGGAAAATAATGAATCTATAGAGTCTTCTTCCGTAAACGCTAGCACGCATGACCTGAATGTAAATAATGATGAATCAGTCAATATGCATGCGATAGCATATAGTTATACGGGCTAAGTGCATGCAATACTGCCTTATCCCGATAGCTACTCTTGGCTGTGCGATTCTAAGCACGCTTCCTAATGCCATAGTTTACTTTGTCCCCTACGTCCCCAAGGTGTCCCCAGCGTAAGATGACGCTGAAACCCTTATTAATAAAGATGTCCCCGCTGTCCCCAGTTGTCCCTTTTACTATTGTAAGAAGTGATAGGAAAGCAAAATAGCGCTTCATTCGTCAGATTCCCAGATTTTGCGAGTAAATACATACACCCGGGTTCGTGTTCCAATACCTGGTAATCGGGGTTTTTGAGTATGGCGGCCATCTCCACCGGGCGCAATCCAACCTTGAGCTACCAGAATGCGCTCGGCCATTTTTGTATCAAACCCCACGCATACTTCACGCTTAAAAGCTTCGGGTAACACTAAATACTCGCGCACTCCTTCTGACTCAGTACGAAAGAACCCTGCACGGTGATGCACGCGTTGGTCTTCAAGCGCATTGATATCTTCAAACCGACTCATGCTGTATGCGCTAGATAAAAGAAAAATAGAGTGGCCGTGCTCTATTTTGATAAAAAACGGGCAGACTTGGTTTTAGATTTTTTTGGCTTTTGGCATATTTTTGGTGTGTGATAGATACTGTTTCTGCCTTTTTGGCAGGTACGGTATGGTTGCATAGTTGATAATGCGTGCATCCGTTTTTTGTTAAGTCTGCTTATCCTTTTATTTGACCAAAAATCTCGCATTAGTTCGTGCTGTTCTGCGGCGAGCTATGCACGTGTGGGGATGGCTTGACCGTGTTCCAAAGGTGCGGATGTATCCTGATCCGAAACGGCGAGTTCGCTTTTTGACGGTTGAGCAGGCTATTTCGGTGCCGCTAAACGATATCGCGTACGCCATTCTAAATCGTCAAGTGGGGAAGCACCTGGTGAGAGTATTTACGTATCGGGGTAAGCCTATCGGGCAGATAAATACCAGGTTATGGCGTAAATCGCTAGCAGAAGTGGGAATAGAAAATTTCCGCTGACATGACTTGCGGCATATCTGGGCATTTTGGCTTGCGATGGAAGGGGTGACCCTATCAGAGTTACAGGAGCTTGGAGGATGGCAGTTACCAGCGATGGTGCAGCGGTATGCACATCTTTCTGCTGATCATTTAGCGCATGTGTCGGCTAGATTGAATGGAGTATTAGATAATCTTGGATAAGCAACGTAATACGTTTGGTCACGTTTTAGTCACGTTGGCATTTATACCAGGATTTCAAAGCTTCTTAAAATTGCTGTAAACCGTTGATTTCATTGGGTTTGTTTCGTGTAGGATTCACAAAAATAAAGAAAACGTAGTATTTAAAAGGGTTTAATATTATTAAAAATAAAAGTTACTCTCAAAGTTAACTACATTTTTATTTGCTACTAATTATTGGCGAGCCCTAGAGCAATGACTAATTCGCTCCATATCGCCCCTTCGCTCGCCTGGAACCGACCTATTTTTTCTATGACTGCGATTGGTAATTCTCTGGATCAGCAAAATACCGCTGTAGCTCATCGTTTGGCCAACCAGTGCAGCGTTGAGAAAAACGTACCCGCTTTGGAAAATGTCCTTCTAACTCATATCGGCGCAGTGTCTCCCTGCTAAATGCCACAAAATGCTTTAATTCTTGCCAGCGGGTATGACCAACTAGCGGCAGAGTAGAGGGCGAAGCTAGTTCAGGTTGTATCGCTTCCATATCATAGAGTGAAACTATTTTTTGCGGTTCCATAGGAGGCTCTCCAAACAAAGAGTGTACGGTGAAAGCGGCGCTGCGTCTGTTAGTTAGCGTAAAGATTCGGTGGTTGCTTACACCTATCCAGATAATCGCCCCATGCTTGCATCATCTTGGTACGCTGTTCTAGATATAAAGCAGGGTTACATGACGTAGGTATTACGTCACGTTTATGGCGGCCTAACTGTAATTTAATGTGTTCATCAGGATATCCTTGTTCGGCTAAAATAGTTGAAGCGATCTCTCTGAACCCATATCCAGGCGAGCGGTATCCCATCAGATGTAACGTATAGAAAATAGTATTGTTATTGATGGGTTTGCCGTTGCCTTGCTTGCAGGGAAAAAGCAGGGGCTGTTTGCCAGATAGCTTATATATTTGTTGCAATATGGCAATGGACTGTGTCGACAGAGGAATAATATGAGGTGTTCTCATCTTCATACGTTCTGCTGGAATGTGCCACTGTTGTGCATCCATATCAAATTCACTCCACCGCGCACCAAGCAGTTCATTTGTGCGCAAAAAGGTCAATGCCGTAAGCTTTATCGCAAGACGGGTTAGAGATGGGCCGTCATAGGCTTCAATTTTATGCAGTAGCGCGGGTAACTCCTCCGCCCGGAGGATTTTTTTTCTAAATTTAAGAAAATGGTAAGGTGTTAGCTCTTTTGCCGAGTTGCGCGCCCGTTTTGCAATATCTAAAGCATCTAGTGATTTCATTTGCTGCCTCATATGAAACTCTCCAGAAAAAGAGTGTGTTCCTGCATGCAGGGTAATGCTGAGTGGCCTTATACGCATGCGGATACAAGGCATACTGGTTGATAGGAAGTAGTTATCGGTGCATTTTCTCC
The DNA here is from genome assembly GCA_031963365.1 of Mycoavidus cysteinexigens. Lineage (GTDB taxonomy): Bacteria > Pseudomonadota > Gammaproteobacteria > Burkholderiales > Burkholderiaceae > JASSUD01. The sequence continues at coordinate 8,352 of JASSUF010000016.1, read as the reverse complement.
GCTATTTGGTGCCAACGTGTGCACTCGGTTGGCAAGATAGAGCACGGCTCCATGGAGTTCAGCAATATGATGTTGCTGGCGTGAAATGGTGTCATAGCAAGCCGTGCATTGCTGGTTCTGCAATTCCTGCACGAGAGATAGCTGCGCGGTGAGCAGATTTTTCAGATCCCTGAAAGCAGTTTTGAGTGCTATCTGAGCTTGAGCTTGGCCCGCATTCTGAAGGTCTGCCAGATCAAAGGCTGCTTGCAGTAGGCGTGGTACAAGTCCTAGACCTATACATAATAGTCCGGCAGTAGCGTGGATCAGAAACCCGCTACCGGATAGGATGCATAGCAACGAAGCTGCAACTCCGCTTATGGCGAGCGCTGCACAGACGATTATCCGTAGCGTAAGCCAGAGAAGTGTGCGTATAGGCGCACGCTGCAATGTTTGTATACCCTGCACAGTGTCGGTTAGATCCGCTTGGGCTTCGCTGAGGGCGTGCGCGACATCTTCTTGCAAAAAAGCCTCGATATTTTCTGGGCTCCACGCTTGTGTTTGCCTGTCATGAAGGGCGGTGAGCATTTCCAGTAGTGTGTCTGCTTTGGCCAACAGGGCGCATGCGGAGGGTAATTTTTCTGGAGTAGAGGAGGGTGTTATGCAGGTTTGCGCGAGCTGATCCGCATCTTTGGGCCAGGTATCTTGAATCCGGCTGTACTCCTGCCGCAGCGTCTGTAGCCGTTCATGGGTGCGGCTTTGCCTTTGTGTGCGGCTCGGGGGCGTGCGCCAAAAAGAGGGTGAAAGATGATGCGTGCCGCTATGTTGCGGCATTACATCTAAAGTGGTGAACATCATATACCTCCCATACTGCAAAGGGTTAGGTCGCTTCTGTTTTTTGCCTGTTATTTAAAAGCAAATTATGCCGGGTTCCCGCTCTCTATCTGGGCAAGCAGATAGGGTATCTTGCAACTGGTCTGGGGGTGCGCACTCGTCTAAAGTTGCAGGTATCGCACTGTTTGCCTCTTCGTTGCAGTTTATTCCTTCTTCTTCTGCCACCATTCCTAGCAGTACATCCGGAAAGACATCCCGCAATGCAAAGGTGCGTGCGCGCATCTGTTTCATGCGCTGCGGGTGCTGAGTCCATGGCCCTGGCCTGCCGATAAGCCCTGCCTGGTGCGCATCTTGATCAGAAAAACTCCGCACCTGCTCTGGCTGGCCTCGGCGTTTAACACGACATAGCGCGGTGCCTTTTTCATCTATTGTTTCATCAATGTATTCGCATAACGGCGAGGCGCGTACTAGCGCCATCACGGCATCGCTTCGTAGCGCAGGGCGTCCATTGATGACCGCAATGCTGTGTATCGCTTGTAGAGGCGGCAAACCCAGCTCCATGCCCCACTGGATTGCGGCCAGGATATTGTCGGGACGACCCATAAATTCTTTGGGAATGAAGCTCGATTTTGCAAGTTGCGCGGCAAACTCTGCGGCTTCTTTCAAAGACTGCGGGAGTAGACCCGTAGGCGTTCTGTGCGTGAGTGCGGTCATATCGCCATCACCTCCTTGATTCTATTGACCAGCAGCACGGTAATACATAGCGCCGGTATCAGTACAAATAAACAGGAAAAAAAGCTAAATGCCCTACTCGGATAGCGGCGTATGACTGCATGGAGCCATGCATTCAGCTTGATACACCGCTGCCAGAATGGCAGGTTGTAGCATTTTTTGCTTTTACTTTCATGGTGGTGATGGGTCAAGCCGCTTCTCCTTCAAGTTGGGCAAGGCGCGCCTTCAATTGTCGGATATCTTCTTGCCGATTTCTTCGGGCACGTGCGGCATTGCTTTGTTCTAGCTTTTTTGCTTGCCTTGACGTAATAAGTCCTGCGTGAAGCAATTGCTGCGCGCTGAGTCGCGTGGTGATATCTCGTCCTGACTTTGCAATAGTGATGCCGGTATGGTGCACAAAGTCAGAAAATTCCTGCGCCTGCATATGCAATGCGCACCAGCTATGGTCACTAAAAACAAGGATCAGATCGGCAGGAATGGCATATTCCTCATGGTCGCCTTGCGGGTGAGGGAATACTGCTTGGATGGTTTGGCCTTGGAGTTCGTGCCAGTTTGTGAGTTGCGGCACGGAATGCGCAAGGGATTCGCGGGCTGTCTGGTGTAGTCGCGTATGAGTAGAGAAGGTATTCATGATATATGGTCCTCCTATCACGGGTCAGACCATGTGGTCTGCACGTTGTGGAGTGTAAATATTACAAATATGATTTCTATAAGTCAACATTAATATGATAATTTAAGGTGAAGTAACGAGATGGGTGTGTAAAAAATAGTCTGTGAAGGTCGAGGGTGGAGCGCACGTGCAATTAGAAATTGCAGGGGTTCATCGTGTTGAGGAGGGCTGCGGTGGCTGCAGCTAGTGTCGAGGCAATCAGATGATGATTTCCGTGGTAGATGCCTTTTGCTCGGATATGATGCCGGCCAGCACGGTCTGTCCATACCAAGATAACGGAGTCGGTTTCGGGTGGTTCGGACTCGTCCTGCGCCTCTGTAAAATGGATGATATTGCCCATTGATTGTTCTCCATGCCACCTAATTAAAGGGGCACAGTATGCCGCAGGGCCGGGCAATGAGGTAGATGGGTAAGTAAAGATTATGCGGAGTCTTTCGTCTGGTCAGAAGGCAGGGTTTCACGCAGAGTGCCTTCTTTTTCATGCATTACACCGGCACAAGGCTGTAGCACGATCTCGTCCGGAGCGGCTCGAGACGCGCACTGATTTTCCTGGATGCAGATCAATTTCTTAATCAATTTGCGAGCGTCTTCCACCTCCTGTGCTGCCTTACAAAGCGCGGCTTCGGCCTGTTGGAGTTCGAAAAGCGAATGCGGGACGTATGGTTTGCCCACTCCTTCTGCGAGCCAGTGGGGGTCGACGCCTAGTGCATCCGCAATTTGTACGACTTTGCGGCTCGCGCGCGTGAGACCGTTTTCTAGGTTGGCAACCGTAGATTGCCGCATGGGCTTCACGGCATCCGCCAGCTCTTGCTGGGACATCTTTTTTTGGGTGCGGGCCCAGTAGAGTCGTTCGGCAAGGGTTTTCATGGGGTGATTTCGAAATATAAATAACATATTAATGTTGACTATTGAAAAGCATTAATATGATAATCAAGTTGTGGCAATGAGACAAACCGCATAGCCATTGATTGCACTCTTGCTGCGCGGACGATAAAGAATGTTGTGTTCTTTGCTAACGCAATATGATATCGCACGCGGAGCACCGTTTTCCTGCGCCGTCTCCCTTATTTTCGGTGCAACGAGCATGGTGGACTGAATGAATACAGAACCTGCACGGTTAATATCTGAAGACCGTACCCTTCCGGCTCCCTTGATTGGGCCAGAGGTCGATCTGAGTGGCCTGCCCGGATTTATTATTCATACGGGCAGGCTGTTTTCTAGTGAGTTGATAGCGCTGGCAACGCCCGAAGAATGTTGGTGTGCATTTAGATTGTGGTGCATGGCCTGGCAGCAGACCCCACCGGCTTCTCTGCCTGATGATGAGCGTATTCTGGCTGCGTTTTCCGGGGCAGGAGCCAAGTGGAAAAAAGTCAGAGACATGGCGTTGCGCGGGTTTGTGAAATGCAGTGATGGCCGGCTGTACCACCGCGTAGTAGCCGAAATCGCACTAGAAGCCTGGGAGAAGCGTAAAAAATACCGTGCATCCAGCAAGCGGGGAAATGAAAAGCGCTGGATTGGGGGCAAGACATCTAGCGAGAAAGAGGGGGAGCGCAAAACAGTACTCTCAATAGACGCAGAAAAATCAGCAGTATGGGATCCCAATGCGACGCTTGATGCTATCCTAACAGGATCCCGGCGCGACTTCCCGGGAGATCCCAACGCGACTACTGAAACTATCCCAACGCGATGCCAAAGCGAATCGCCAGATGATCCCAATGCGACGCTTGATGTTATCCCAATGGGATCCCAACGCGACTCCCAACGGGATCCCAATGCGACGCGTGATGCTATCCCGTTGGGATCCCGACGCGTCTCCCAAGGGGATCCCAGAGAAGTAGAAGAGAATAGAAAAACTACAAAAGCTAAAAGCAACCACCAAAACAAAAACATTCCGCCCCCCCAAGGGGGGACGGCCGCGAATGCGGCGTTGCACCCCGAGATTTTTGCTTCTGCTTCGCGAGAAATGACAGCGAAAGAAGCCCTTTTCGGGCTGGCGGTGCCGTGGTTGGTCGAGCAAGGTCTGTTGGAGAAACACGCCAGATCGCTTTTGGGCGCTGCCGCCAAGCAGCTGGGAGACGAAGAAGCCTGGCAATTGGTGCAGCGCGGCATGCAAGAAAATCCGCTGGAGCCTGCCGCCTGGCTCTGCGCTGCAATGCAAAATCGAACACAATCGCATGCAGCACCCGGGCATCGCTCTAAACCCACAGCACTCGAGGCCCACAATGCAGAAGCGGCAGCTACCTGGCTAGCCAGCATGCAATCGAGCGAGGATGAGGGTGATGCACCAACATGACTCCAAAGCCTTTGCAGAGATTTTTCAAAATGTCTGTGAGCTTTACGGCAAAGCAATCAGTGATCGTGTGCTGAATATCTGGTGGAAAGCTCTGCAGCCCTATGATCTGTCTGCTATCAAGGAGGCATTTGGCCGACACAGCCGTAACACGGACGGTGGTCGATTTTTTCCAAGACCTGCAGATGTGGTCCGCATGCTAGAAGGCTCTACGGAAGATGCAGCGCTGCAAGCATGGGCGCAAGTAGACCAGGTTGTGCGTCGAGTAGGCGTGCACGAAAGTGTGGTCTTTGGAGATCCCCTTATTCATCGTATATTGCAAGAAATGGGAGGGTGGATTGCATTGGGTAGTAAGCAAGAAACAGACTGGCCTTTTGTACAAAAAGAATTTGTGGCGCGCTATCGCGGCTATCGAGAACGCAGCGAAACCCCTGCCTATCCTCCCGTGCTTATCGGTACGACCGAAGCACAGAATACTTCTGAAGGATTTCAGAGCGCGCCGCCCGTGCTGGTGGAGGATATAGCCGCAGCACAAAAGGTCCTCAACGGGGGCACGCTACAAGCACTAGGCGTCACCCGCCTCACGCATGCCGAATTTAATCGGTTGTACCCATTTGCTTCTCAAGCCACGCAGGAAGCCGATCATGAGAATAAACTATCCATTTCTCTGAAAACACGTGATGCCAACCAAGATGATCAGCGTTAACGAGCGGGGCCAACCGGTCGGGGAAGATCACCCCCGCGCAAAGCTCAACGATGCCCAAGTCGAGCACATGCGGCAGTTACATGAAAAGGGGTGGAGTTACGGTCAGCTTGCAAAGCACTTTCTTTCTAGCAAAAGCACGGTATGCGATATCTGTAACTATCGAACGCGAGGCTGGCCCATTGCGTGGCGGACCGTGCAAGATAACCATAAAGGTGACAAGGATATGACACCTAAAAAAAAGAGCAAAAAAATCGAACAGGGGAATAAATCTACCTTTTTAACCTCATTGGCGCATACCTGTAATGTTTCGAAAGCGGCTGAGGCAGCAGGCGTATCTCGCACCTGTGTATACGAATGGCGCAAAGCAGACCCCGCTTTTGCTACCGAATGGGAGCACGCGCGTCGCGTAGGTGCAGAAGCACTCGAAGACGAGGCAGTACGCCGTGCGTATGAAGGCGTGGAAGAGCCGATCTTTTTTCAAGGGGCACAAGCAGGCATAGTGCGCCGTTATAGCGACACGCTGCTTATTTTCCTGCTGAAAGGGGCCTTGCCTGAGAAATATGCGGAGCGGCATCGCACAGAATTAACAGGTGCTGCGGGCGGCCCTCTCAAAATGACGGATGACCAGATGGCGATGCGTATCCAGCAGCTCATCGCGACAGTAGAGGCACGGGTAGAGGCTGATGAATTTAGCAAAAATTCCTGAGCTACTACTGCATTTCACTGAAGAGGAACGACAAGAGCTCGAGGCGTTGTTGGCCGCAGACCAGGCCATTTGGCGCCCTCTGCCGGGTCCCCAGCAGCAAGCCTATGCGTCTACCGCCACTATTATTGGTTATGGTGGTGCAGCGGGAGGGGGTAAAACCGATCTGGCGTGTGGCAAAGCACTCACGCAGCACCGCCGAATTGCTATTTTCCGTCGCACGGGGCCAGAGTTAACTGCAATTACCGATCGTTTAACTGAGCTCATTGGGCATCGAGAAGGGTACAACGGCCGCGAAATGATTTGGCGATTACCCGGGCGACAGATTGAGTTTGGTGCAGTTCCCATTTCGGGTGATGAGCGCAAATACCAGGGCCGCCCCCATGACTTACTCGTGTTTGATGAAGCCGCGCATTTTTTGGAGAGGCAGATTCGCTTTTTATTAGGCTGGCTGCGTACGACGAATACAAAACAGCGTTGTCAGGCACTCCTGACATTTAATCCGCCAACCTGCGCAGAGGGTCGCTGGATTATTGATTTTTTTGCACCTTGGCTTGATCCTGGACATCCTGCTCCCGCACAGCCTGGTGAGTTGCGCTGGTTTGCCATGCTCGCAGGAAAGGAGCAAGAAGTACCCAATGGCACGCCTTTCATGCATGACGGCGAAATCGTGACGCCAACCAGCCGTACTTTTATTCCATCGCGCGTATCTGACAATCCTTTTTTGATGGGAACGGCCTATATGGCTACGTTGCAGGCGCTCCCTGAGCCATTACGCTCGCAGATGCTGCATGGGGATTTTCAAGCGGGGATCGAAGATGATCCCTGGCAAGTTATCCCTACCGCCTGGATTGATTTTGCCATGGCGCGTTGGCAGCTGCCTGATAAAAAACTACCCATGGATTCACTTGGCGTGGATGTAGCGCGTGGAGGGCAGGACCAGACCGTTATTGCGCGCAGACATGGCCCCTGGTTTGATGTGCTGCTCGCCTATCCTGGTAGTCAAACGCCGGATGGCCCCGCCGTAGCAGGGCTGGTGGTGGCCGCTGCGCGCGATCACGCTTCGATCCATATTGATGTAATTGGTGTAGGCAGTGCGCCCTATGATTTTTTGCGGCAGAACCAGCAGCCCGTTTTGGGAATTAATGTATCTGAAAAATCCCACGCCACGGACCGATCAGGACGGCTGCGCTTTACCAACCTACGTAGTCAGCTGTGGTGGCACATGCGCGAAGCACTGGACCCAGCAAATAATACGGGGCTGGCCTTGCCCTGCGATGCACAGTTACGTGCCGATTTATGTGCACCCACTTGGACACTTCAAGGGCCTTATATCCGCGTAGAAGGTCGAGAAGCCGTGGTTGCCCGTCTGGGCCGTTCTCCTGATCGGGCTAGCGCGGTCATACTAGGGCTGATAGATACCCCCAAACGCAACAGCGAACCGGGTGCCGAGTCGGCGCGCCGCCGGCAATACGATCCCTATGGTGCTTTAACTATCCCTCAAAATATGGAGTATTAATATGTGCACTCCCGCTATAGGTAATGTAGTAGGCCGTATTTTGCAGCCTATCATACCCGCCTTACCCAGACCGCCTGAAGCGCCTCCTAGCCAGAATGCTAAAAAACCATCCTGGCTGGATATGCGTCGGGAGATTGCACGGGGGGCTATTCCATCCAGTACGCTTCTCACTTGGTCAAAAGGTATAAGCCCCGATAGCTGGAATGTGGGTAAATCTACGCTGCTAGGCGGCTAGACGCTATGACAGATACTCGCTCTTTCATGACCCGTTGGGGTGCGCTCAAAAACGAGCGTTCCTCATGGATGCCGCGCTGGAAAAATCTCTCTGATCACTTGCTGCCGTTTTCTGGGCGCTACTTGGTAGAAGACCGTAATCGTGGCGAACGACGCGGTCATGCCATTTACGATTCCACCGGTAGGCGAGCGGTAGGCGTGCTGGCTGCAGGCATGATGAGCGGTATGACCAGTCCTGCTCGCCCCTGGTTTCGGCTCGCAGCGGCAGATTCAGATTTGATGCGCAGTGCCCCTGTTAAGCGCTGGCTGCATCAGGTTACGCAGAAAATACTCGATATCTTCCAGCGCTCGAATACCTATTTGGTATTGCATATGCTGTATGAGGAATTGGCCGTATTTGGCACGGCGGCCTCGGTGATGATGGACGATCATCACGCCGTCATACGCCATTACCCTTTAACTGCCGGCGAATTCTGTATTGCCACGAACTACCGAGGCGAAGTCGATACGTTGTACCGTGAATTTCAGAAGACTGTAGGCCAGATCGTTGGGGAGTTTGGTGTGCGTAATGTCAGCCCCACTATTAAAAATCTCTATGACCGCGGCAGTCTAGACCAATGGGTCACGCTCATCCATGCCATTGAGCCTCGTACAGAACGCAATACCTTTAAACGGGATGCAAAAAACA
>JASSUF010000015.1:0-25218 GCA_031963365.1 Mycoavidus cysteinexigens | reverse complement strand
TTCACCTGCACCATAGAGCAAACGCTGCGCATGCTGGGCGCTCGGAGTTGCGCACAGTGTGTGCTGGCGAAGTGCTTCGACCAGATTTTCACTCATGTGCTCCATCTCATCGACATGAGGATGCGGTATATCTACCAGCGTAATAGCTTTGCTTGAGAGGGTTTGCCAGGCATCGAGTATAGTTTTTGCCTCTGGGGGCTTTTTCATCCACTCATAAAAATGCGTTAACTCCTCTGGCCCTGCCACTAGCCAGTTCAGTACGCTTTGTCGCGCTTCTTTGGTGCCGCTTCCTTGGCCGCTGGTGTAGAGCCCCGCTACTATATAGCAGCGATATACGGCCCGCGTTAACGCAACATAGATCAAACGGGCTGCTTCAGCGCCCATAGCCTGTAATTGCGTTGCTTCAATGACACTTTCTTCGGGAAGGTCTGCGCTAGCATCCGATCCACAGGCTGCAAAGCGGTAATCTAATACAGCTTGGCCGGTTTCGTCGTGATATTCCCGTGCCTGAGGCAAGCGGCCCACGCTACTCCGTGCGCGCAAACTGCCTTCGTTCAGGAAAGGGCAAAATACCACGTCATATTCCAAACCTTTAGCACGATGGATAGTCAATATTTGTACGCATTCACGGTCTGATTCCAAACGCAGCTGTGTTTGATCAGGGTCACTATGCGCGGCATAGCGCTCTTTAATAAACCATCGCATCGCAGCGCTTAAAGTATTCTTACCACGCAGACTATGCGCGGCATGCATGACGATCAGCTCGTTGATATGCGCCAGATCCGTTAAACGCCGTTCGCCGTCTTGATCTGCAGCAATACGCGGCAATATTCCAAGCTCTTGGGTAAGGGTTCTCCACATGAGTGCCCACCCCTTTTTTTCCCACAAGGTTTTGTAGCGTAGAAAGCGTTCGATCCAAGCAGCCGCTGCGTCTACCGATGGAGTCAGTGTATTAGCATCCAACCCAAACCAATCTAGAGAAAGCGCAGCACGTAAACTCTTTATATTTTGAGGCGCGTAAATTGCGCGCATTACATATTCTAGTTCTTGTGCTGTGCGGCTATTGAGCACACAAGCCTGTGTCATTTCAACGCTAGCAATGCCCCATTGTGCCAAAACCTGCTTCATAAAATGGCCTTGTGCATGGGTTTTAACCAGTACAGCGATATTATTAGGGGTAAGACGCGGTAATGCTGGGTCGCCAACAGTAAGCAATTGCGCTATTTGCGCAACGCATGCAAGCGCGGCGGCTTGCATAGCACGTTGTTTGGATAAAAGTGGTTCTTCGGGCAGCATCCAAATCCATAGGCCCGCTTCTGTGCTTTGCCCCAAACGTTGTGCGGCCCCTGCCTTAACAGCCTGGTAACTAAGGCCTTCTTGTATAAAGGCCTCTGGATGCCGAGTAAAAAGCTGATTGCAAGCAGTAACTAAAGCCTCTGTAGAGCGTTGATTGGTTCCTAATGTATAGCATGCCTGTGCACTATCACGCGCAGCTAGGTAGGTATACAAATCTGCTGAGCGGAAGCTATATATCGCCTGTTTAGGATCGCCTACTAAAAATAAAGGGCGATTATCTATGGGCGCCAGTGTCTGAATTGAATCAAAAGCCGTTTCCTGCTTTTCTGTTTCAACAAAAATAGTCTGAAAAATAGACCACTGCACCGGGTCGGTGTCCTGGAATTCATCAATAAGAGCTGCTTGATAACGAAGTCTTAATGCGCGTATTAAATCGGGCTGAGTCTGCAGTACCTGGTGTAACGTATTTAATAAACCATCAAACGATATAAGCCCTTGCGTTTGCTTGCGCATTTCCAATGCTTTTGGCCCTTCTATAAGCCATATACGCAATAAGCTGAGCCATACCTTGGCATAGGTAGCTTCCAGTACTTGCAGCTTTGTTTGCAAGGCATCGGCCTGGGTAAAAAATGTATGCTGAGGTACGGGTTTATTTTTTTTAGTGTAGGAGGCCAGCACCGTGCTACTGAGTAAGGTGCTTTTAGCTTCCGGCGCAGTATAGGGAGTAGATTGGGCAAAAAACTGCGTCCATGCTGCCTGTGCTTTTTTCAGTGTATGGGGAGTATAAAACCGACCATGCAAATCAGGGAGCGCATCATTTAATAGTGCAAAAAGGGGTGTCTCTTCTTGTTGCCAGAGCACTCGAGCCTGCTTAAAACTATCGGCAAGATCACTTTGCAGCGCCACGCTGTGCTCTAATAAAGACGTAAGCTCAGTGCCAACCGTATCCAAAGAAGGAAACTTCACCTCTGCTAAAGGTTTACGCAGCCGCTTTTTGAGTTCTTGATCTAAACTCTGCAAACTAGCGCCTTGTGTTAAGAGCCAAGTACAAAAACCTGGGTAATGCTCCGCTGCCGGCTCAATATACTGGCGCCAAAAGGCCAAAGCTTCTTCAAGACGTAGCGCTTCATCTTCTTCGCTCAATGTCCATTCAAAGGGTTGCATGGCGGAAAATGGCATTTCTTGCAGTGCGCGCTGACAAAACCCATGAATCGTACAAATCGCTGCTTGATCAAAACTCTGTATGCCTTGCTCTACCCGCAAACGCGCCTCTTCATACGATACGCGCACGCCCACTACTTGCGTTAAAAGCGCGTCTATAAACGCATCGCCGGTTGCTTCATAAGGTATACCTGTAGCTCCTTCCCTGGCTTTTACGTCATTGAGCACATGCAATACTTGCGTTAAACGTGCACGGATTCTGCATTGAAGCTCTGCCGTAGCAGCCCGCGTAAAGGTCACGACTAAAATAGCATCGACGCTCAGCCCTTTTTCTAATAGCAAGCGTACATATAATGCGCAAATCGTCCATGTTTTACCCGTACCTGCAGAGGCCTCTATGTGACTCACGCCTTCTAATGGACAGGTAAATACCTCTAACTCTTGCACACATGGACTCCTTTTATTTCGATGAAACACTTTTCATGAGCTCTAATTTTTCTAACTCAGTGAGTGTACCTAAGAAACATTCAACGATGCTTTTTTGCTCCGCAGCCACTACATAATTTAATAGGGTGTCTCCTTCTTTATCCTGTATTTTTAACAGCTCTATTTTTTCTTGGTTAGTAAGATCTTGGATAAAAACTTGGAGAATATCTATTCTTTCTACTACGATTGCATAATGCAATAGGGTATGTCCATATAGATTTAAATTTTTTAAAATCGCTATTTTTTCTAAAGATACAAATTGATGCATAAAAAATTGGACTATATCCAATCTTTGGAGGGCTACAGCATAATGTAATGGCGTATATCCTTTTTTATTTTGTAATGTTAAATATGTCATTTTTTTCTGCGTAGACAATGTACTAAACAACCACCTAATTATATCTACATATCCTTTTTCGACAGCCAAATGTAATGGAGTATCGCCATATTTATCCTCATGGTCGATAGGCATGCCTGCCTCAACCCATTTTTTCACTAAACTTAGATCGCCAGTCCAGACGGCCATCGCTATAGGGTGTAATTGCGCATGGTCATATAAATGGGCATGGGTAAACATTTTGCTTTGCAGCATCCGATCCAAGTTTATAGCCCGACGACTCTCTGGAGCGGTGATAGATTGCATATAGGTTTTAACCACACCCTGTTCGATACAGTCATCATCAATCTGCATAAAATAGTGCCCCTGTGACGCGTGTGCTCTATCTTGGATAAGCATATCAACGAGATTCTGGCGAAAAAATTTTTGTTTGACAGGCGATAAAGGCAAATTGAGTAATGGCTCTATGGCTATGACATCTGTGAAGGCTTCTTTGGTGCACAGTTTCAGATCGATTAAATCTTGTGCAGTTATTTCTTTTTCACCTGATAATAACTGCCTCACATTGGCGCAGTGGTAGGTCTTATTTTTCCGCGTCTTGTCTGAAAAAAAATGATCTACTAACTTGTTAAAGTCCGTTTTTTTATAGGCGGTCTGAAATGATTCAGAAGTTATGAGGGCCCGTGCAGCTTTAACTTGCCTATTATTTGAAAAAGCATAGTTAATGGTTTGCACCGTCGCCAAGCAATTGCTCTTTACGGGGTCTATAACTTCACTAGGCACACTTTTTAGCGGTGAACTAGACGGGATGAAATTGTCTACACAAGGAAAAGAGTACAAAGCATAAAGCCGCGTACTGCATGACTGCCAAACAATCCAATAGATAAATGAACTCGCTACTGAGAAATGCAATGCGTCGTGCAGCGAGAGACAATCTAAGATGCATAACCATATCTCATTCGGTAAACGGTTTATGCTGCGGCTCGGATCTAGGCAAGACAAAGTGGGAGGGTACGATATGCAGCCAATCGGCTGCGCATTTTTATTAGATACTGCGGCTTGTGTGGAAGAGAAAGCGATACGTGCATTTTGCATGCAAGCGGGTGTAGTGAATGATATTTTGGACAAAATAGTTCAGCCTATTGAACAACGTGTACCTCTCTCTCATGGGGTCATGCAGCTAGCATAAAAAAAGAAGTAGACAATCTATTTTGCACTACAAAAACTAGGGCTAATCATGGCCCGTTATGACAAGACAGCGCTGCTAGCAAGGGACTAAAAACTGCATCAGCCAAGATAGAGAAAGAGGGGGATAACGTAGTCTCCCATTCTTTTTGCCCACGCAGGCTTAATTTCAGATAGGGATCGTCTGATTCCCCTGGAATGCGGGCATTACCTTGCCATATTTGATGCGCTGCAAAAGTGCCTTGCGTGGCCTGCGCTAACGCACTTTTCAGAAAAAAAGGCAAAGGTTTCAAACAACCCGCTTGGTATAGCGCCAATAACTCGGCCAAACGTGCGGGCGCGTCTTCTACGGCGCTAAAACTAAAGTAGGCGCGCGTATCCTCAAAGGAGGCTGGCCTATCTTCATTACTTTGCCCCACCTCCCCCATCTCCCCTTTTCCCAGCCATAAGGTACGGGGTTCTACCCCAACAGGCGCCAGCGTACATAAAACCAAATGATGCAGCCACGCCGATAAATAATCGCGCGCAGTAGCGCTACCATAGCGGTAGAGTACTAGGCCGTGTGGGGTAATGCCCTCCAACAACCCACTTAGCTTCAATGGGGCATCCACACCATAAGAGACGGTGTGCGTAGGATGGTCGGCGAGAAATTCTTTCAGAAAATGGCTAATAGAAGAAGAAAAGGAGGCGCATTCCAGATTTAATTCAAAGGCAAGCGAATAGGGCATGCCGTTTTGTGCATGTAACACACGATCAGCATAGGCCTTAAGTAAAGCCAACTCTTTTACGCACGCCAAGTCTCCAAGCACACCGCTAGGCCAACCTGGGCAGGCATGTGCAATATGTAAAGCCTGCTGCTGTATTTTTTCTGCAGCAGCAGAATGGGGATTATAAGCCTCTTCTTCTTTGTGGAGATGCGCCCTCTTTGGCATATTGAGTAAAACGGGCAATACCTTTTCGGCGAGCAGGGCTTTAGCCCGCCAATCTGCAACCACGGATTCTCCACCATATTGCGCCTGCTCTTCTGTACGGACTGATAAAAATGGAAAAGCGATGGCCCAATGGTCTAGCAATAAGGATCGCATAGGGTGCTTCCAAAAGCGCAATACTCGATCAAAATATAGGCTCTGTTCAGGTGCTTTTTCTGCAATAGACGTATTACTGAGCGTGGAAGAGAAAAAAGGGATTTGCTTTTTGTTCGCTATGGGCAAAGCGAGTGCAGCGGCAATATCAGCATGTTGAGAGTCATAGGTAGAGAGCGTATTCACTTTGCGATCCCCATCCTGCATATCCCTATTCTGACTCGATGATGGCTCTGAAAAATACGCAGCGGAGAAAGGATGTAGGGGATGTAGAGTAATAAAATGCTGACGAGCTGCATCCAATTGATCAGGAGAAGCATGCTCACCGCATGCTGCGCGACTTAGGTAATCTAGCAACGTATCTACAGGAACTGCAGGCGGTAAAGCGCTATCATCTTTTAAGCTACGCCCTGTATAGGTAATAAGCAAAAGATCTTGGGCTGCTAATACATACTCTAAAAATAACGCGCGCTCTTCTTCTCTACCCGCTCTATCCCCCATACGCGGAAAAGCCGCTATCAAATCAAATTCATCTACGCTAGCGACACTAGGCCAGACCCCAGCATCCATTCCAATCAATGCAATCACACGATACGGTATGCTTTGATGCGCAGTACGATCTGAAAAAGTGACCCCTCCCCCTGCAGGCTCTGTGCGCACTTTTGCATCGAGTTGCACTTGCAATGCTTCGCGCACTACTGTGGCACTCAATACGGTATCTGGCGCGCCTTCAGACATGGCTTCTGTCAAATCATAGAGCGCCGCGTATATCTCCTTGAGATAACTGGAATCGGCTAGATCAGGAGCAAAAAATTGTTCTAGCGCCTTTAATAATACAGCGTGCCATTGGGCTGGCGTACGTGCAATGGCAAGCGCTTGCGAAAACGCATTCAGCGCATCACACAATGCGATGAGCGCACCTAGTAATTCAGGCTGAGTATGCACGCTCTCCCAAGGGTTTTCAGAAAAGCTGGCGGGCGCGAGCATGCCTTTGTGTGCAGAAATAACCGGCAACCATCCCTGCATAGGCTGCCCACCTTCAGGCAATGCATACCCCAAGACTAAACGCATTAATGCATCAGAAAAAGTCACTCCTCGAGGAGTGATATGCATTGGCTGACTATCCTCGTGGGCATCTAAAATTTCTAGCGCACCTAAGCCTCGCACGGCTCCTGCGGCGTGTAACCACCCTTCAAGCGTCTCAAGCTGACTAAGCGCTATTCCATAGCGCGCTGCAAATGCATCAACATGCAACCATTCAAATAGATCTGAGGGCGTAACCTCTTGCTCTGCCAGCATTAACAGCTGCATAAAAACTTGCGCAATCGGATTGCTATAAAAAGAAGAAGCGCCAATATGGCGATACGGAATATGCCTGGCCCCCTGTGCCGTACTAAAAACAGCATCAATAAGTGGAATAGCACTAGCGATATCAGGCAACACAACCAGCACTTCAGAAGGTTGCAAGCTGGGATCTTTTGAGAATTGCTCAAGTAGTCGGTTATGCAATACCTCTAGCTGCCGCATCAGACTATGGCAACTATGCACTTCTATTCCTAATGCAAGATGTGCTGCTGCCATTTCAATAGAGTGAGCCGATCCTGTTTTAGAAGGTGCTAAAAAAGACGGATAGGCCTGCAAATTCAGTACCGCATTTTTAAGTGCCGCTAACCCTGTTGGCTCAGGGTGATCCATATAAAATGCAGCATCAGTAGCAGAGGCTGCCTGCGTGAAATCCTGCAATCGATGCAAATAACGCTGCGTGTGTCTCCCCCAATGCGCCAACAGGCTATTGCCGGTTTCTATATGGTCATACCAATACTCTTTGCATGGATTTAATACATACAAGCGAATATCTATCCAGCGCGCCAACTCTCCTATTATCGCCAAATGTAGAGGCGATATATCAGGCAATACAAAAAGACTTGCGCGCGCCGGCCAAGCCTGCTTAGGAGGAGAAAAACCGGCAAAGCGCACTTGTTCCAAAAAGCGCTCTATATGCATAGAAGGTGCATTGTCCGCACCCAAATTCTCACAAAGATTACGCCACAGCACCGCTTGCCAACGGGCATCAGGGTGAGAATGTAATGTTTTTAGGGTGGATGAAATAGGCTGCCCCCCCTCGCGTTGCCAAGCCGATAGCCAATCTGGGCGAACGGTAAGATAACGATCAAAAAGAGCGGAAATACGGCGAGCCAAGCTATAACGAGAACGATCATCTGCTGCAGTTACATAGGCGTGTACCCGCGCCATGGGCGAATCGGCCGCCTCTAAATCCAAAGTTGCAGGGTCTAAAAGACGATATACCGCCCACACTAAAGATTCTGGCGAAAATGCACGGGGTGCAGGGCGCTCCACCACGCATGCCATTTGCGTCCACAGCCACGAGGCCAAAAACGGAAAATCTATATGCGCGCAAATTCCATAGCGCCTAGCAATAGCCTGCTCTAAACGATGCCGACATCCTCTATTAGGCACCACCACAGACTCAGCCCAACTTGCCCACCCTCTCGCTTGGCCTTCCTCTACACCAGCTGCAGTATCAGCAGGCGTGTTTAACTGCTCCAGCAAGGCATGCTCGAGCACTTCATAACTATTGGAATACAGCACAGTGAGCATGAGGGTAATCAGAGATAACTAAGAAGGTAAACAGACTATGCAGCCAAAAAAAGTCATGCAAGATTACAGCACTTTGTGCTTACTGTTTACCCATATAGGGGTAAACACGCTGTATCTGGACACTCTGTATATAAAATGCTGTCATAACGCTTTGAAATAGTGCAATTTTCTGAGCGCATATTCAAAATATGCACCCGCGCTTCTAAGATATTAAAAACATAAAAACGTATACCATTATAAAAATAAAAAATCACTACAACTGATACAACGATAAGGATTATATGATAGGGCTTGCAAAAACAGAATCAAAACCTACCCCCCTCTATACAGGCCGCTTTCAAGATAAACATTCTATTTCTGTAGAAATAGATCCGCCCTACTCCCAACATTTTCAATATGAAGCTTTACTACAAAAAACTATTGCTAATCTTAAAATAGAAGCGCACACCCTCAATCAGGGGTCCTATAAAAAATTCATACAAAATCATTTTTTTAAAAATGAAGTGGATACGGCACAAAATAATAAGAAAAAATTACATTCCATCTTTTCTGAAATAGAAAACCTTCTCTATGACAGCGATATATCTATAGAAAATAAAATAAAAAATCTTGAGTCTATCGCCGCAGACATTCGCACATCTATACTAGAAATTCATATAGAAAAACGCAGTGATCAAGGCAAACATCGAGGATGTGCTCACAGCATTTACCACGATGAATACAAATTTATGGAAAGCACTCATAGATTCAAAAATTATCAATACAGCTCATTTTTTACATACCTGCATACCCTTTTTCACCAGCTTTCTCCCTCTTTCTTTACGTACGGGCGAATATATTTATATTCAATTTTATGATATCAAAATTGGAGATATAAATAAGGTAGTAGACATCTATAAAAAACTGCTAGAGGGCATCGATGCAACGCTTAAAATTCTTCATATACAATTCCTGCATGATGAACTCAACAAATCAAAAGAACCCAAGACAATAAATAATATACAGCCCTATAAAAATAACGACTCTTTTAGAGATTTTTTCATACATACTCTGCAAGAAAATTCAGAATTAAGACAGGATATATTAAAAGAATTTACTTCTGAAAAAAATAACGCTACGACGCATTCCTATAACACTCCCACATCAGGATGCTCAAAAAGTTACGCCTCGAGTATTCAATCTGAAAAATACGAATATTTGCCAGTAGACAGCTTCGCATAAAATAGGGAATAAAAAAATAAAACGGGGGGTGCCAACCCCTCCACTTTTTTTATACCCTACACTGATAGATCCGATATAGCATGGATTGTTTCTTCTAAGAATGACTGAATAAATCTAGAAATTATTAGAGAATAGCAACTCGCGTCCTCCCTCCCAAGCATCTAGGGTGTGTCCTCAATTACCCCAAAGGGTTCATATTTGGGGGAGCAGGAGCACAGGGACCGGAACTGTACTTGCGTACAGTGAGGATCCCGAGCACCGCACGACCTCAAAGATGGGCCCTTTGGGGTAATTGAGGGCACGCCCTATTCCAAGCTATATTTAATAAATGATACCCATCATGTTCGATCTTTTCCCTCCATGTCCCGGCAGTCGCGAAATGATTGGGCCCTGCTCTTTTATTTTGCGTGGCTTTGCTGAGCCTTATATCGAAAAACTCATACCCGCTATTCAGGCGCTGCAGCAAAGCACACCGTTTCGGTACCTCTGTACACCAGGCGGCTTTACGATGTCGGTCGGGTTGATTAATTGCGGTCAAGTTGGCTGGTTTTCTGATCGAAATGGCTATCGATACACCCAGAAAGACCCAGAAACCGGCTTAGCTTGGCCTGCGATGCCAGCTGCATTTGCTCAATTAGCTTACGATGCAGCGGCCGAAGCAGGATTTCCGAATTTCAAGCCAGATGCTTGCCTAGTCAACCGCTACTTGCCAGGAAGCCGACTCTCTTTGCATCAAGATAAGAGGGAGCATGATTTACAGTCCCCTATCGTTTCAGTCTCTCTTGGTGCGCCAGCTATTTTTCTATTTGGTACGCATGAGCGCAGTGGAAAAACCGTACGCATTCAACTCATACATGGTGATGTAGTCGTGTGGGGTAAAGAAGATCGCTTACGCTTTCATGGCGTATTACCACTCGAAGAAAACCGGCATCCTTTGCTAGGCACACAACGCATCAACCTCACCTTTCGTAAGGTGTATTGATGCAGGCCAGTGCACGCTCCATCGTGAAATTTCAATCTTAGGGCAATATATATCTTCCATGACATATTAAGTATTTTTTCTCCTTTATATTGCAGAGAATATGGGGGTGGAGCATAACTTTAACTACGTTACTATGCATCGAGCTTCCTATCAGTCGACCGTTTTTTAACTGAGATACGCGCTCAAGCAAAAAATTTTATACGTATAAAAAAGCACCGCACCAGTATTTCAAAATATATAGTTTATTGAATTCAATTTACTTAATAAAAATACGGAGATATCTATGGCCCTTACTGTTCAAGCTTTGTACAATAATAACTGTCCTAAGTCTACTCCACCATCATTAAGCAGCCAAGAACTGAATACTTATTATGAGTACAGAGAGACTAGAGAGATTGCACTGCCAGAATATGCTAACGAGCAAAATAACAAAGCAACCAACGGAACATCAGGACTCACTTTCCTAGAACGCCTGCGCCAATGGATTGTCAATTTCTTTTTGAAATTATTTCCAGGTTTACAGCCTAAAAATACCTCTGCTGATAATGCAAAAGTTGAAAATATAGCAGCGAACAGCGCACAGGCTAAGAATGTATCCAATTTGGCTTAAGGCTATGGTTAAAGCCGCAGCAAACTAAACTAAGTAGCCTAGATTAGGCTACTAGGTGGGAAAGTGTGCGGGCTAAAAAAACCCTCTTGTTTCGCATGCTTTCCTAGATATTTTTTTGCATCATACAAAACTAAAAAAAGCCCCCTCCTGCACGCCCCCCATTTAGATCCGCTCACCAAACATCCTCTATCAGGATGAATCACCATGCTCTGCTGATAAGCGTACCGCGCACCATATAAAACACTGAAATAGACTGCTCAGCTTATATAGGTACTTGCCAACTTATAGACATATATGACCATTCAGTAGTCTGGCGCATGCGAAAAAGACTAGTCAAAATAGCCGCTCTGGCTTTATTTCTGCAATAGAAACAATGCCTTAGAGAGGACTTGACATGCACTCGAAGCACATCAAGTCGCTTACAAAAAATGGACTATAAAATGCCGCGAGCTACCAAACATTGAGGCATTGAAATAGTCCCAAAAAGGGACTAATATTAATATATGCGAATACTATCTTTCTCAAAAATTAAAACTTTCTGGGAAGGCGAACCTGCATATTCAGATGCACGAGAGCCTGGTCTAGCCTGGTATAGGCATGCATTGAAAGCGGATTGGAGTGGGCCTGCTGATGTAAAAATGGATTTTGGCCATGCCAGCATCCTTCAAGATGGACGTGTAGTTTTTAACATTGCAGGCAATAAATATCGTCTCGTTGTATGGATCAATTACCCATATAGAGTGGTGTATATCCGGTTCATTGGAACGCATGCGCAGTACGATAAGATCGATGTGCAGAAAATATAGGACAGCAAAATGGATATCAGACCTATTAGAACCCAAGAAGATTACGACAGCGTTATGCTCGAGATTGAATCACTCATGAGCGCTGAGTTCGGCACTCCAGAAGGTGATCGTTTGGATGTATTGGCAACATTGGCTCAAGCATATGAACAAAAACATTTTCCTGCTGATTTTCCTGACCCTGTTGAGGCTATTCGTTTCCATATGGAACAACACCAACTCACCCCTAAAGATTTAACTCCCGTGATTGGACGGCTTAATCGGGTTTATGAAATTTTAAATCGCACTCGTCCGCTAACACTAAAAATGATCCGTCGTCTTCATGAGACTTTTGGCATACCGGTAGAAAGTCTCATCATGCCAACTTGTGTAGCGACGTAACTTAAGGAAAAATGATGTCAATCGATACGGGTTTTATAGTGCCGCTTATATTTATTGTAATGGTGGTCCTGGTAGCGCAGTCTGTAAAAATTGTGCCTGAGCAACATGCTTGGGTAGTGGAGCGTCTGGGCCGTTACCATTCTACGCTCGCGCCAGGTTTGAGTATCGTGGTGCCATTTATTGACCGTGTGGCCTATCGGCACGTTTTAAAAGAAATCCCGCTCGATGTGCCTAGCCAAGTATGTATTACGCGCGATAACACTCAATTGCAGGTCGATGGCGTTTTATATTTTCAAGTGACCGACCCGATGAAAGCCTCTTATGGCTCCAGCAATTACATCGTTGCCATCACCCAGCTTGCCCAAACAACACTGCGCTCCGTCATCGGTAAATTAGAACTCGACAAAACCTTTGAAGAGCGTGCACTAATCAATCACAGCATTGTTGAAGTACTAGACGAAGCAGCAGCAAACTGGGGCGTGAAAGTACTGCGCTATGAAATAAAAGATCTCACCCCGCCCAAAGAAATTTTGCATGCCATGCAATCGCAAATTACCGCTGAACGAGAAAAGCGTGCATTGATTGCTGCTTCTGAAGGAAAACGACAAGAACAAATTAACTTAGCCACAGGTGCACGTGAAGCGGCCATTCAAAAATCGGAAGGCGAAAGACAAGCTTCGATCAATCAGGCACAAGGTCAGGCATCCGCCATTCTTGCCGTAGCAGAAGCCAATGCACAAGCCATTTCAAAAGTGGGCCATTCCATTCAATCGTCTGGCGGTATAGAGGCCGTTAATCTAAAAGTGGCCGAGCAATATGTAAATGCTTTTAGCAATCTTGCTAAAGCAGGCAATACATTAATCGTACCTGCCAATTTAAGCGAAATAAGTACGATGATTGGAACCGCGTTATCGATTATTAAGAAAGGGAAATCATAGCAAGCATGTAGTGGCCTCTTAGAGAGGCCCATCATGTGGCAAAGCACTTGCAGACCTCCGATCTGACTATTTGGGGGTTTTCTGAGCTTCTTTTCGTTTTACAGCAAAGCATTGCGTAAAACGCATGCCTACTTTGCACATTATCGTATTTAATAGGAGTCAATAAAACGCGTATTAACAGCGTTACCACTACTAAAAAAGAGCAAGAGACAAGCCATGGCCACTGAAAAAATTTATTCGCCACTTACCTCATCATCAGGAATGGCGCAGACGTCTGCTCCTAAGCGTTTAAGAGCAAAACCGTATGATGTAAGTACCCAGCCTAGAAGCCAAAATAGAGGAGCACTGAGTAATTTGCGCTCCCCTACGGTATCACGCACTGCCCAATTCCCATCTCAACCTCCCTCTACCAATAATTTTTATAGTAGCAGCCCTGTTCTCGCTTCTCAGCAAAGCATGTGGGTGGCTAGCGCCTATAGTGAGGGATGGGAGCAATGGGTTAATCTACCTCAACCTGAATTCTCTACCGCTATCCGTAGCCCCTTACTTCTATCTTCTCTAGATTCTCCAGTCGCGCAGCATCCTTCTTCATCAGACATGAAGGAGGAAGTAAAGCAATCAGCCCCTCTCTCGGAATCTGAAAAATTATCTCTGACTCAACTTCACTTTGAGGACTATCCAGGATATGTAAATACAGAGAATGTGGAATATACCCATAAATCAGGAAATCATTTTCCGCACGCTAGCATGCCATCAGAACCTCTAAAGCGAGAGATTCTACCGCAGGACAAAAAAGAAGCTCCAATAATGGCAGTAAAAATGGCAGAAAAAGAATTTTATAAGGTAAATAAAAAAGACCTTTCTTTTACAAAATCAGGCAGGAGTATTCGTAGAGAGCATGCAAAATATATAGCATGCACCAACCCCATTCAAGATGAGAAATACCAGCATATTTTATTGGATCCTTTACTGAAAAATGTGGATTTTTTTAAGAGGCCAATTTTTCCAAAACCTTATTCAAAAGCAGTAAGAGAATGTATCAATAATTATTATTTAGAGGCCAAAAAAAATTACCCTAAGGCCAAGAAAATAGATATTTGCGCAAATATCGTGCTTCATACAAAAATGTCGATTTCTACCATAGAAAAAATTATTTTAGGCAGTAAAAATAAAAGTTAGTGACTAAAATAACGTCCAGCGCCTTAGCATGCACTATCTATTTCACGATGCATCAAAGCATCGCGCCCAGGCAATAAATAAAAGTATCCTGGCGCTTTATGACACTATCCGCAGTAAAACTATCGCAATAGTGATAGTGAACGCCCCTCCTAAACGAGTGGCTATTTGTGCAAACGGCATGAGTTGTAGTCGATGGGCCGACGTGAGGATCGCCACATCGCCGACGCCGCCCATACCGCTATGGCAGGCATTAATGATGGCGCTTTCGATCGGATAGAGGCCTACCCATTTCCCCACAAAAAAGCCGACCGTGGTGAGCGTAAATACCGTCACGGTAATGGTGACCAAATTGGCTAAGGTGAACGCAGCCATTAGATCATCCCATGATGTAGTGGTGATACCAACAGCGAAGAGCAAGGGATACGTCACGGCTTTGGAGAAAAAATAATACACCATGTGCGCACCGCCTTCTAACTTAGGCGAAACGGCGTGAGTGAGTTTAGCGAGCACGGCAAGAAAAAGCATCGCTACAGGAGCCGGTAAGCCGGTAAAGCTATGAATCAGTATGCCTAGTATGTATAAACAAATCGCCACCATGCCAGCCGCAGCAATATGCTCCACATCGACAGAGCGCGTATCGAGAGAATTGGCGGGTATCTCTTCGTGAGCGGCATAGAGGCGGCCATGCCCGTTGAAGCGAGGGTAGCGCTTTCCAAACTGATGCAGCAAACTCGCACAGATAATCGCCGTTAAATTGCCGAGCACAATAGCTGGTACGATTTGAGCAAAGAGTTGGCTTTGCGATATGTTCAGAATATCTGAATAGCCCAGAGTCAGCGGAATGGCACCTTCACCGATGCCGCCGGCCATAATGGGGATGATGATATAAAAGAACGTATGATGCGCGCTTAATCCAAAGGCCATCCCCGTCAAGGTGCCTGCCATAATGGCCAGCACAGAGCCAGAAGCCAGCGGAATAAAAATTTTGACCATGCCCGCAATCAGCGTCTGACGATCCATGCTCAGAATACTGCCGACGATCACACAGGCGATAAATAAGTATAAAAATTTGGTTGATTGCCAGAAGTCGCTGATGGATTCGACTAATTCAGCTGGTAAAAGTTGGTAATGCACCAAGCAGGCGGGAAGAAAAATCGTCGCGATAACCGACCCACCAATGTGGCGCAGGCCTGGAATAGACGCACCCAACCCCGCAAAGGTGAAGCCGCATACACTCAGCACCGCAATCATAATAGAAATATCGCCTGAGATTTTATTGAGAGCGAGAAGGACACTCAAGCAAACAAGAATAATAAAATAAAGCGGTAATGGAATAATGCCAATGCGTTTATCCATTAATTTCTGCCAGCGCATAACCAAAGACCTCGAGTCGGGTGTGGGGGGAGATGCTGGCATGGATGAAATAGCATCCTAGGTACTAGGATTTTCCAGCCGTATGCATCTAGATAGCATCTAATGATGCGATCTATAGAAATGATAGGGTACGAGGAACAGGACTAAATGATCATCAAGCTCGGTATGGCAGCACGCAGTATATATAATAAAAATCGACATTTCAAATGCAAAACGGCGCACTACATTCTGGAATGTAATACGCCGTTTTTATTCGACTGCCTCTGCGTGGATTAAAAAATTATAAAAAGAAAAATAATCTAATCAACGAGAACAACCTATTTACTGCGATTGAAGTGTTTCTGCGCGTGCTTTCGATACCAAAAAGTCCAACACTTGGATTGCACCATCAAGACCTTGCGTCATTGCAGGGGAT
This sequence comes from Mycoavidus cysteinexigens, assembly GCA_031963365.1. Classification (GTDB taxonomy): domain Bacteria; phylum Pseudomonadota; class Gammaproteobacteria; order Burkholderiales; family Burkholderiaceae; genus JASSUD01. The sequence continues at coordinate 9,149 of JASSUF010000015.1, read as the reverse complement.
GTTTTGTATTGACCTTGAACTACCAGTGTGGGTACGCTTTGGATACCATATTGGATAGTAAGTGTATTGTCTTTTTGCACTTCAGCTGCAGTTTTAAATGAATTGTAAGCCGATAAGAATTTTTGTCGGTCGATACCCTGTGTTGCCACAAAATCTGCCTGTGCAAGAGGCGTGAGAAGACGATTTCTTTTGACCTGTATCTCTTCAAAGACTTTAAGCGTCATTTGATCAACAGCACCCAATATATCCAGCGAATGGTAGAGCCGTTGCTGCGGTTCAAAATTAGAGCTAAATGCTACCGGTACACGCTTGAAAATGACATCGGATCCTTGATTTCTAATCCAATCTGCCAGCTTTGGTTCCAGGGCATAATCGTGCGGACTGGTTTAGTTCAATATATCAACATATATAGAATTATAGAAATAGTTATTGTTTATGAGTTATCAGGGTTTTTCTGTACATAAAAGCAAAGTCCTTCATGGTACATAGGAAACGTTGTCTGGCCCCACTTATCAATTTCAATTGATTTGTGAGGATAATTCTTTGAATTCACCATGGAGTAAAAGATGACTGTAGCAACCTCACGCAAAAGCGAACAGCTGGCACGTAGCCCTCATTCAGCCGAGATAACCGCGAGCACATCAGGCGTCTCTTGGGATGCCATTTTTGCAGGCGCAGCCGGGGCAGCAGCACTTTCCTTGATTCTTTTAGTTCTTGGCATGGGCCTTGGTTTCTCATCCGTCTCCCCGTGGCCGAATCAAGGCGCCAGCGCGCCGACAATGGGCCTGTCGACGATTTTGTGGATTACTTTTACGCAACTAGCGGCGTCCGGCATAGGCGGGTATCTGGCCGGTCGCCTACGGACGAAATGGGAGGTCGCACACACGGGCGAGGCATATTTTCGCGACACCACTCATGGTCTCCTCGCATGGGCCGTGGCGACGCTGATGATGGTGGCGCTGCTAACTACAACCATTAGCTCTATTGTGAACAAAGGGGGCCAAGCAGGTGCCTCGATTGTAGTCGCTGGGGCGGCAATAGCCAAAAAACATACCCCTTCTCTTGGCGACGGCATGGATTACTTTATCGATTCGCTTTTTCGCAAAGATATGAGCGTATCGACAAGTTCAGCCTCAGCCCAGCCAACTGGCAGTGAAGCCAGCGTCACCCCTTCCACGTCTGAAGTCATTCGTATCTTTTCCAATGCCATCCAAACAAATGCTTTGCCTCCAGAAGATAGGCGCTACGTTGCCCAACTGGTCGCGCAACGCACAGGCATCGCTCAAGCAGACGCCGAAAAGCGTGTGACTACCATCTTTGACAAGGTCCAGGAGGCCGAGGCCACCGCGCGGGAATCCGCTGACAAATTGCGCAAGGCATCTTCATATACGGCGCTTTGGCTTTCCGTAGCGCTGCTTTCCGGTGCCTTTTTCGCCAGTTTTAGCGCTGCATATGGCGGCCGTCGCCGAGATTTATGAATCGCCATAGGACTGCTCCGGTAGCCACAATATGCATTCATCTCTATTGCTCTTTCTCGGCATGCCTATCCCGATCATCATTTTGATCGCTTTGTCCATGCATTTATTCTTGCAGCATCGTCCCAAAGGACCAAATTATGACAAGCACGTCAACGACGCAGAAGAATGCCAACCACGCATCAAGTACCTTGGGCGCCACGGCGATGCTGCGGGCTGACCACAAACACGTCAGTAAGCTCTTTGCAGAATACGAAAAAACCAGCGCGATCACGAAGAAAAAAGACTTGGTTGCGCAAATTTGCACCGCACTAACCGTCCATGCCCAGATTGAAGAAGAGATATTTTATCCCGCCGTTAAGAAAGCCTTGAAGGACCACGAATTAGTACCCGAGGCGACCATCGAACACGCAACTCTCAAGAACCTCATCGCTCAAGTCAAGGACGTTGAGCCCGATGGTGAAATGTTCGACGCCAAGATCACGGTGTTATCCGAGTACGTGAAACATCATGTCAAAGAAGAGCAGAACGAGATGTTCCCAAAGGTCGAAGCCTCAAAACTGGACATGATTAAACTGGGTGCTCAGATGGCCGCTCGTAAGGACGAGTTGATGGTAACGCGTGCGTAGTCAGCCATCGCCTGATAGTCTCATCTCAATCTAATGCCCCGCCCCTGTACCTGATTTGTCACTGTGCTCAAGCAAAATTTTTATCGTACTGGCACTAACATGAGGTGTTTTTTTTGCATACGCCAATGCTTGATCAAGCACATTCTGCTCAACCTTTAGCGCCAGCAATAGGTTGAGCAAATTTTCTCTGTTTCTTGCAATGGCCCAGTGTATCGGATTGATACTGCTATCCAGTTTAAGCAGATGACTTACATCCGCACCTGATTTAAGCAAGGCATCTACCATATCCGGGCGGTCAGCTTCTATGGCGCAGCGCAGTGCGCTTTTTCCAGAGTGGCTAAGCGCATTGGGATTAAAATTATTTTCAAGCAATGCTATGAGGAGATCTTTTTTCCCATTTAAAATAGCCCAATGCGCAGCTTCAGCACCAGCGATAGCATCGACCTTACTAGCAAGCAGACTTTTGGCCCCTATCACAGAATAATTTTTATAGGTCTGTACAACCCCACCCCAAACCCAACTAGGCATAAGCCCAATAAAACACTTCATATCTGGCTTTTGCTCTTGATTAAAAAATGAGCTTATATGCGTAAGCATAAATAGGCCAAGTTCATCATTTACTTGTCTCTCCAAAGAAGCGCCGGCGCCGAATTCTTCCAGCGTGCCCAACTCCATTGCTACCAAATTACCTAGTGTTAGGTTGAGCTCATACATATCTGGATATCTATTCTCATAGGTAGGTATAGGCCTAGTAGACAGTAGTTTTATGGCTTCAAAGAAATTGCCTCTTTTGAGCTTATTTAACAAAAAGCTTTGAATTAACTGCATTAATGGAGGATTTTTTTGCTTGAGACTGGCTGCTCGAACGATTTTTGGAAATTCTTTAAGGAGAATTCGGTGAAATGCCTCCTTATGAAGCATTGCTTGCGAAGCTTCTCCTTTCTTAGCTGCTTCATGCATACTTTGAAAAGTATTTTGCAGCTCTTTAAGGGACTGCTCTGTAATGAGTGTTTTCTGCTCTTTAGAAAATAAAAAATCGTGTATCTGCTCATCCTCGACTACTCTGTAGAGGATTTGAAAACTGTGTTGCAGCTCCTCAAGACTCTCTTTTTCAAGAAGTGCTTCCGCCTCTGTAGAAAATAAGAATTGGTATCTCTGCCAATTTCTGATCTCACCTACCAATTCTTTACAAGCCTTACTGACCAACGAGACACTGTACAAGCTGCTTGCGCCAGCCTGGCAGCATTTTTTTAAAATGATCCGCCAAATATCATCCGGCAAGCCGCCAAGTAAGTCTTGGTTTTGCTTACACATGAATCCCACTTCTTCACTTTTTTCAGGCGTTTTCACCGCATACGCATCCTGTCTACTTTGCCAAAGCGCTGAGTGAGGCAATGATGAACGGTGCTGTGGTGCCACTTGTATGAGGTTTGAATTGGACATGTCTACGTCGTCTAGGATCAAAAAAGTACCTTATTATGCCTAGCACTTTACCGAAAAACGTATGCGCAAGCACCTATTAGCATGGCGCCGCCGAATGTTTTGCCTTCCTTTAGGAAGGCAAAAATTTTCATAAAATTATCAAAATGTGGATAGTACAAAGACCTTATTTTTTGTATATTAAGACTTTTCTTATATTCTTAAAAAACAGTTCTTTAACCTATCCACAAAAGGCAGTAAATATGCAATGGCAGCTATCTGGGACGTCTCCAGTCAATCTTTTTCGCTCGAAAGCAGAGGCTCTAATTTCGAGTGCTGCTGCTCCTGTCCAGCAAATTATTGAGCAAGACTGCAGTTCTGAAGGGCAACCAGTTGACGCCTCTACTCAACTTGGGGCACAAGTATTCCCTAATGAAATTTTTTTGCTCATTGGTATGACAATGTCGACGGTGGGTGAATTTAAAAATTTTTCAATGGCGAGTCTGACCTTTTTCAATCTTTCTTGCGAAATTTTGTCTAGGAAATTTAAGCCTCGTCCAGTAGAAGGTAAGGTTGAGCTACCTCCTCCTTCAATTGAAGATATTGTTGCAGATACTATTTCGCTATTAACGTTACCGTATTCCGAGCGCGCTAATCGGGCCTTTGATTCCAACAATAAAGCTGAGTATGCCCTACAGCACAATCGGCTTTTTCGGGAACTGTTTAGCTACGGCTGCTCGTACCCCCTCAGAGGCAATTTTATTAAGATGGCCGATCTGCTTTTATCTAATAGACCGGAACTCACCTACCAGGATTTAATAGATACTAATCTTGATCCGGAGTTACCCGCTAATCTTGGTCAGCCGTTGCCTCCTGGCATAAATTCGAATGGGCAATTATCTCCAGAACATACCTTTTATTTTCTTAATAATTTGGTTGAGCTGGCTACACAAAAGCCTGGACCCAATATAGCAGCATTCCTGGATCTACTGCCCTTGCAGGTTAAATATGGAATCAGTGATGAGACTGAGGTTAGTGATATAGAGCGCATGTTTGAAAGCAAGATGTTTCTTAATCCGCGCGCTACAGATCATAAGCAGCATCTTTTACCTTGGGCAGCTGCAAATAACCGCTTGGCATGGGTCAAAGAACTTGTTGAATCGGATGTAAGCGTTAACTTATGTAGTCGGATAGGAGGGACCGCATTACATGGTGCAGCGAAGAACGGCCATAAAGATATAATCAAATATTTGTTCGAAAACAAGGCAAGCATAGAGGAGTTTGATCAGCATGGGTTAACCTCTTTCTTAAATGTAGTTTCACATCAGCCTGTCGATACAGTCATATTTTTTGTGAATACATGGCAAAAAATCCCCACTAGCAGCACTCTGTTGAAGCAGCGGGAAAAAGAGAGCGGCCTCTATGCAGTGGAAATTGCTGCTGAAAATAACGATATTGCTAAAGTTGAGTATTTGATAGGGCTCGCTGAATTAATAGACCCGGACGACATAGAAAAGATCCAGTGGAAATCTCAAAGCCGTGCATTACGTTATGCAGTGAAATTACCAAGCATCGTTATGGCTGAAAGTTTGATTAAATATAAAGCAGATATAGCCTACACATGGAAAGATGAAGAACAGAAGACACAGACTCTACTACACACTGCCGTTAGGAATAGGAGAACTGATGTAGCTATGCTTAGTTATTTGGCTGACCGCCTGGAAAGCCTATTTAATACACATGCAAATGACTTGCTACAGCTCGCATTTGCTCGCGACGACCTTGCTATATGGGAATTTGTAGTTGAGAAGGGCAAAAAGGTGTTTGAATTTAATAAAAGCGAAGACGAGGCGGGTGTCCTTACAATTAGAAAAAATCTATTAACGGCAACCTATCACTTTAGCCCTAATATAGTTGAGGCTCTACTCAAAAAAGATAACACGCTAGCAAACCGCACTGCCAATGAAGATTCATTCACTCCATTGCACCATGCAATAGATGCGAGAGCGACAACAGCAAGGCAAGCAGAAAGACAATTAAAGATAGTAGAGATTTTGCTCGATCATGGCGCGAAAATAGACATTGTTCATGGAGACTTTAGTCCACTAACCAGCGCAGTTCTTCAAAACCTCCCCGCTATAGCCGAACTTTTGGTTAGCGGCAGGGAAAATATATATGCGTACCCTGCTTTGTCAGATAGGCAAGAGCATCTAAGAACTGCGCTGCGGCTGGCATCTGAAATTAATCATGCTGACATATTTGACGTTCTTGTTAGCAGCCCCTATTTTGATACGTCCTGTAGCGAAGAAAATTTTGATCTACTGGCAGAGGTAGCTGAAAATGCGCAACACTATACGGCTCAACACATTTATGACCAATATGCTCTGGTCATTAGTTTAGTCAATCAGTTGGTACATGAGTCGTATGAAGGAGCATCTGCTGTACTACGTGTTGCAATTCAGCGCGGGCGCGCAGATATAGCTCGAATTTTTTTCAATAATCCAGAGATTAATTGGCTTCCTTATGAAGAAATATTTGCCCTGCTAGAAGCATCTGAGCATTCTGCTATTGCGAAAATACTGGAAGACTTCGATACAGCATCTGAGATAACCGTGTCTGATCTTGGTTCGAATGATGGCTCATTCTGATTATGCATAGTCCGGCTTGATCATCTAGTAAGGTCTTGCCAAGAGGTGGAGTTACTCGGTTTGATCTAGGTGCAAAATAATCTGGATTTAAAAAGCCCTGCTTCAATTCGTCGCAGGGCTTTTTTATTTTATACTCTACTAAAATATTTTTAAGCCATATTTAAGTTCTTATTTGAGCAATGGTTTGCTTTATACATTTAGGCAGAAGCTAACTTTTCCTCACTATTACTAATGTTTGCATACTTACAAAGCTTTCTATTATCTTCTTGTCTATTATATTTTCCTTTCGATAACAAGCCTCTAATTTTAAATTGGAAGACCCTTCTGCTTGTCTTCCAGGGCAATACCTCTCAACTCATCTCTAACATTATCCCAGAATAGATACCTATGGAGTTACATTTTCAGCTGTTTTTTCATCTAGTAATTTTCGTTCAATTTCATTTAACCATCTTACAATGGTACATTTAGAAATTTTATTTTCTTTAAAATAAGCCTTTGCTCTTCCCCTATCCCACACTCCATTTTTCATCATGGTTTTTGCTTCTTCTTTAAGATGTTGATACCGGTTTTCTTTTGTTTCACCAAATAATATTGTATGTAGGTGATTTAATTTATCTACTTTTGTTTCTCCGCATAATTCTTTTTCAATTTCATTTAAACATCTTACAATGGTACGTTCAGGAATTTTATTTGTTTCAAAATGTGCTCTTGCTTTTTTTCTGTCCCATACTCCATTTGCCGTCATAGTTTTTGCTTCTTCTTTAAGCCGTTGATATCGGTTACTTTTTATTTCGCCAACTAATTCTTTTTCAACTCCATTTAACCATCTTGAAATGGTATATCCAGGAATTTTATGTGTTTTAAAATGCGCTTTTGCTTTTTTTCTGTCCCATGCTCCATTTGTCGTCATGGTTTTTGCTTCTTCTTTAATTTGTTTGTATAGATTATTTTTTGTTTCCCTATTTAATTTATTTTCATCTGAGATGGCTGGTATATTTATATTTTTTTGCTCTTGAAATATATTGGCTTCATATATAGTTTGCCTATTCAAAGCATTGGATAGTGAACTGAAAACCAAAGGATCTAGCAAGCTATTAGCTATACTTTCACTGTGTGGTGTTTGATAAAAAAAATCGATATCATCTATCTGATTGATAGGCCGCCCTACGAAATGGCTATAATTTTCTTGAAATAATTGCGCATCAGTATCTGATTGATACGAGATATTTTTTGCATTTACATCTTCTTGCATTGGTAATACTGATGTTTTATTTATATCTACTGAGGTCAAATTGGTTGTGAAATTTGATGGATGAAAATTATTTGAATAAACAATAGGTGCTATCGGAACAAAAGTATTTAATAATTTTTGACCAGGTTGTTGAAGTTGGAATAATAAATTTTGATGCAAATGATTAGTTGAAGTTAGTGCGTTTAAAGAATCATTCTGGAATATGGAATGTCTTTTAGGCTGTTGTGATGCGACCTTGGTAGACTGGTAAGGTTTTTCTGAGTTTGTAGCGAGAATATTTTTTGTTTTCATGGCATACCTTCCTGCTTTTATGGTTGGTTTTCCTCATACACTTCATTAAATTCTATATTTCACCATATGGTGAGAGTAATAACGAAGTGCATTCACATAAAACGAATTGATATGCTTGCAAAGAACCTATAGTTCTTTGCTTTTCTTCTGGTTGGTAGAGTTTGATAGGGCCATTTTACATAGGCATATAGGTAGGTTGGTTGAGGCGCGAACCCCAACATGCATACCACTGTTTTTTTAAATACCTGCGTAACATCAGTGACTGATCAATCCGCTAAATGCTCTTTTTTCATTGCTTTACTATAGTATTGTCAAGAAAGGCAGCCTCGCTGACGTTCGCATTCTGATAGCAGCTGGAGCAGACCTGAATCGGCAGAACCCTTACTTAGGTCTTACGCCATTGCATAGCGAGTTTTTGGAAAGGCGACCTGAGATTGCTAGAATTTTGCTTGATAATGGAGCAGACGCTAATTTTCCCAATCGTTATGACGAGGTCCCGCTAACTAAATTCATCCGTGTGCCTGGGGAATACGCCGGTATGATTTCATTGTTGTTGGAAGCTGGTGCGAAAATCGATAGGCAAGATAAGCGCGGATGGACGGCCATGCATCACGCTGTTCGCGAGCGCAAAAACGAGGTTGTAACGCTATTATTGAATGCAGGAGCAGACGTTGATACGCTACGTGCCTCAGATGATAAGAGCGCTAGAGGTAAGACAGCTAGAGAGCTCGCTAAAGAGCGTGCTGAAATGGCCCCTCCTTTTGGTGATAAAAGTACTTACCAGATAATTTCTGCAATTAGGCCATTACCATCGCTTGTGGATATTAATCATACAGCTTAGCTTATTAGAACTAAATTGAAAAATTAAGCTCAATCAATATACACATTGGTCCTTTACCCTGCCCCAAAAAGTCAGATCCCAATATCCAACTTTTTGGGGGCAGATTATCGTAAGCTGCACCTACTTAATTGTGCAACCAGCTTTCGATAGCTTGCTAATAATCCAGTCTGTTAAACAGCATCCATCCCATTACTTACCAGCAGTCAAAAATCATGTGAGGTTCTTGATAAACTCTAAAACCTTTTTTCTGTGGGACAGATGAGGGGAAGCTGACGCCTCGCCTGATGCTTCGCTCAAAGAAGCCTCTGTCTGTGCGCCCCGATCCGTCTTAGTAAACCCCAATCGCATTTGACTAATAGAGAGAGCAAGCAACCTCTCTTCCTCACTTTGTGCACCCGGCTGTACGATTCGATCTCTCGGCCCGAGAGGAAGTTCAGCCGCCTGTTGGGCTTGTTGAATCGCTTGCTTGAATTCGACTTCCTGATCTGCATCGCTAAAAGGAATGCGCTGGCGGCCTTGCGCTGTGTAGAAATACAGGGAGCCCTCCTGGATATAGGGTAGTGTCAGGAATTTTGTGTGCCTAAAGTCATAGTT
>JASSUF010000014.1:0-25284 GCA_031963365.1 Mycoavidus cysteinexigens | reverse complement strand
GATAATCGCGTACTCTAGTGTCGGCTAGATAATCTGGGTCACGCCGAATAATCTGCATAATACGCCGCCCCCAGTTTTGTTCTTCCCAAGGTGTGAGAGTGCCTTCAGAGCCATCACCTAATTCAGGTAATACAGAGGTGGACTGTGTATGTTCAGGCGTTAGCAGATTGTTGGTTTCTGGAGATCCAAAGGTATCTATGGATTGCTGCGAGTTTGCAGTGGAAGGAAAAGTAAGGGGGCACTGTGCAAGCGGTTTTGCGCATGCGCTTGCAGTTAGAGGGGTATTGAGAGCGGTGTGTGTGGAATCAGGCGTGCGCGTAACCGCATGTGCTGCAGTGCCTGCTAAGGCACAACAAGCACTCATAATCATTAGCCAGACTCGAAACACACTCAAAATCCTTTTTCTGGGTTGGCAGTGGGGTTACCGCTTGATTACACGCCATAGAGTATGCAAGACAACAGGGAAAATAGCCGCACTAATACCTACGAGAACTATGATATTTAAGTATTGCTTTACAAAAGGTAAGTTACCAAAAAAATATCCGGCACATACCAAGCTCACTATCCAAAATATTCCACTGGAAATATTAAAAAATTGAAATCTTGAGAAAGGCATACTGCATATACCAGCCACAAAAGGAGCAAAGGTACGTATAACGGGTAAAAACCGCGCTATAAATATCGTTTTTCCTCCGTGGCGCAGATAAAAATCATGTGTTTTTAACAATGCATCTTTATCTAGCCAACGCCGCTCAGAAGTAAATATTTTAGGACCTATAAATTTACCGACCTGATAATTCAAAGAATTACCGAGTATCGCTGCTACTATGAGCAACGGCACTAGCAATGAGAAAGACATGCTACCCATTGCACAAAATGCCCCCGCGACAAAAAGCAGGGAGTCTCCTGGAAGAAAAGGGAGAATAATCAGCCCAGTCTCTGCAAAAATAATACAAAATAAAACCACATACCCCCAATTACCATACTGTTGAATAAAATTTCCCAGAAAATGGTCAATATGCAGAAGCATATTAAAAACGCCTCCCACCATTTCTGAAAAATAACTGATAAATTCCACAGCATGTCCCCCTAGGAGTTTTTATATAAAACTTTAATAACTGATGTTACGCATATTGCAGAACGGCGAGTTTTTGAAAGGCAGAGCGCAAAGATTAAAAGCCAGCGGTATGCATGTTGGGGTTCGTACCTCACCATCAACCTACCGAGAGGCACATGTAAAAGGGTTCTATCAACCACAAAAAAAGCAAAGGATGGTAGGTTGGTGGTGACGAAGGAACCCCAACATGATGACCACTGGCTTTTTGAATACCTGCGTAACATCAGTTTAATAAAATAAAACCAGCGCTCAACTTCACTCCACCAGCACACACTCTGTGCATTCCCGATAGTGGCGCTGGGCGATAGTGTGTTGTCCTAAAGCTTCATGCAGGTGAGCGAGTTGCCCATGTAAATTACATAGCAGCTGTCTATCTGTATGCGCAATGGCCAAGCCCTCTTCGAAGAAGGCTTGCGCTTTCCCCCAGAGTTTTTGCTGTACACATAGGCGCCCTAATGCACTTAGAAGTTCGCCATCGTGAGGATGTTTTGCACGCCAGAGCTCTGCGCGCTCGATAAGCGCGTGGGTATGCTCCGCTGCGCAAGCTGGATAGAAGCGTAGTAGCTTCGAGTTCCACTTTGTTTCTAAGGCGCTCTCAATGAGGTGTTGTGCAGAGCGCGTATCCCCCAACTTCAATAGCAGGCGTATGACACACTCCACACTAGCGGGGGCACTACGTTCAATAGCAGATAAGCCATTCCAGCATTTAAGTAGTGTGGGTGCACTGTCGCGATGTGCTTCTAGCAGTTGCTCTACCGCTTGCACACGCAAATGCCGCGCTAATAGAGGCTTAATGCCATCATGCCGCTCTAAAAGCGCTATATAGCGTAAAACTTCAGGCCAGTGCTTGAGTTGTCGGTGTGCACGCAATGCGATGCGTTGTGCATGGGAGCTACGTAATGTTGACGGAGCCGCGTTTGCTAATGCATCCAATGCGGCTTGCGCTTTGTTCGCTTCTGCATACAAAAAAGCAGTGTGGACGGATTTGGCATCTTGCCATTTTGGTGGTAGTTCACGCGCTAACCAGACTTCCCGCGCCACTTCATCATGGCGAAAATGCGCTGCATGGGCAGCGATTAAGCTTGCTGCATCACGGTTATTTGCACTCAGCGCGGCACGACGCGCTGCTTTTTCTACCTCTTCGAAGTGTCCTGAAAAAGCATGATTCAGTGCATCTTGCAATGCAGCTTGAGCCCCTGCTTCCTTGGAGCGGGTTCGATAGCCTTTAAATCCAAGTGGCAATGCACTCAGGCCATGCGCAATGCGCATGAGCATGTAGAGCAACAGCAACACTAGCAAGCTCGCCACCACGAAAAAATTCAACGAGATATCGATTCGATACGGCTCGTAGACAATTAAAACGTGCCCTGTATCCAGTTGCCCTGCCACCGCAAGTGCTACAGCCAATGCAAAAAGAATGGCCAATCCCATTACGCCACGCATCATCTGAGCCACTCTCCAAATTGTATTGATCTCATAGGGCGCTCCTGCTCCCCCAAATATGAACCCTTTGGGACAATTGAGGAGACGCCCTATGGTATGTTTTCGATGGTCCAAAAGAGCGGACCTCTTTTCTGCTGTTGTGCATCATGCGTTTCTTATTGATCAATAGCTTCTAAACTGTTTTTCAGGTTAGGTAAGGTACTGCTTTTTGGAAGGCTATTTATTTTTTCAATATAGCTGCGCACAAGCCGGGTTTTATTAGAAGCCGGATCAAAATAATGCATTAGTGCGAAATCAACAGCCTGAAGATCCGCCGTTAAAACTGCTTCATTACGTGCTAGCAAAGCAAGCCGGGCAGAGAGTAAGCGCAATTTCAGATTTTCACGCAAGAAATCCCCTTCTTGTGGAGATACCCGCATCGCATCGGGATAGTCGATACGACGTACTTGAACTAAAGCGTGTAATTCACGTAAAAACCCGTCCCATATTCCCTCCACCATACTCTTTAAGTTGGATCCCGTAGCTTGTTGCGAAGTAGCCGGCAGGGCTGTAGTAGAAGGGGTGGAAGCAGCCGGAGCAGATGCTTTAGTGGAAGGTGAAGCCACATCCTCTTTTTTTGATGGAGAAGACGTTAAGCGGACTTCTCCAGCTAAAGGCAAGGTATCTATTTGCTTATAGGCTGTATCTAATAGCGCAGCCATGCTGATAGGGTCTACTACAGGCACGGCTTCAAAAGCAGCGAGATCTTGCATGAATGCTGCGCGTATCTTTTTTACTTTTATAGAATCCAGACCTCTAAGCCGCATAAGCGCGCCCTCTAATGCAAAACGCGCTAGGGAGATATTGCCTGTAAGGCTCAATTGCTCATTGGCCGTTTCAAGCATTCGGCGTGTTTCAATCAAAGTCAAACGCTCACGATCACGTGCAAAGGTTTGATAGAGATCGTCAAACGCTTTTTGCTGCGTTTTGATTTGCTCGATTTGATTATTAATTTGAGCAAGTTGAAGGTCTAGTTTTTGTACTCCCTCTACCGCTTTTTGGCTCTGGGCCTGCGTTTCTTTCCAGAGTAGTGCATTGTCTTGCAAAAGAGCTCGCGCTTGGGCTTGCTTAGTATCGAGCACACGCCTTAACTCTAAAGTGAGATAAGAACCGGCTACAAAGCACACCACAAAAAAAAGCAAATACATTAAATAGATTTTCCAGCGCTGACTGGAAACCTGTGGGATATGCTTTTCTGTCGGGTCTTTGCCTGCATGAGCCGGCGCGTCAGGTGTCGGTAAAGGGGTAGCATGCCTTATCTGCTCAGAAGCAGAATCGGAAGAAGGAGGCAGACTCGAAGCATCGTGTGGAGGGTTCATACGGAGTAAAAGAGAGAGTCAATGAAAGGCCATCACTCAAAATTAGTGTTCACCCACGAGGGCATCCATATAGGCCTGTAATGCGCTGATTATAGACCCACCATACAAATAAGATCTCACCAGCTTACCAAAACCCAGCGTGAGTGCCAAATCGGCCACTCTGGCATGCGTAACAATAAGAGTCTGCTGTTTAAAACGGGCATATTGATCAGGAGACAGCGTAGTGCAAGCCTGTGTATCAAGATGACGTAAGCTGCCAGAGCTCGTCAATACCCAGAATAGCTTTTGATTCCCATTTTTTTGCATAAGCGCATCGCCAATAGTGGCCCACTGCGCCTCAGAGGGGTTAAGCCACTTGCATGTATAAGCACATACGCTTTGAACTTGCACGTTTTGGGACTGTAAATAGTGCATCAGCCAGTCACGTCCTTGGGTTCCCCGTATGATTAATACAGGTCGAGCGCGTAGCGCGTCCCATCCTAGTGTATTTTTTAGCTCAAGCGCAAATGCTTCTGAATCGTAGCGTGTCGTGGTAGCTTGGGCCTGCGCTACATTCTCTGCACCTGCAGGGGCAATGATCTTATAAATAGCAGAGCACACACCATGGCGTGCTAGAGCAGCCATACTGCCTGGACCCATCACCCCTATAGGTACCGTGATTGGCCAGTGCGTGTCTGTTGAATCTACAGCACTCTTGCGCGACGCAGGCTGATGCGCCCAAAAATGATTTACGGCCGTAGGAGAGACAAAAATAACTAGAGAGTAACGCTCTAAATACGTCCAAATGGCTTGTAGAGGCTGTACGTCTTCTACTGCATGCATATTAAAGAGTGGGCACTCCATCAGATCAAACCCACTCTCCATCAGCGCATGCGCTAATTCGGTAGAGGTCCCCGCAGGGCGCGTCAATATGACCAGAGGGGGCTCCATAACCGAAGTACTAAGCATCACGGCCTCTCGCTCTAGCCTCTGCACGCTGCATAAATACTTGAATACTCTCCCGTGCACCCTGCTCCACCAATGTCTGTGCCACCGTTTCTCCAAGCGCTTGTGCCGATTCTAGGCTATCCACTACAGCATGCGCCTTTGCACTATGTACATGCTGCCCATCTGGCGCAGTAATCAATGCGCGTAAAAACAAAGTATGGCCTGTGGCGCAAGCTTCTTCAGAATCCCCCTCAACCCACTGCGCAAAAGAAGCGAGCGGCACATCGCAACTGCCTTGTAATAAAAGGGATACGTGGCGTTCAGCCGCTATTGCCCAGGCGGTGGGTGCATGGTGCAAAGGGGCTAGCAGAGCAAGCAGATCTTTTCGATGCGCAACGGTCTCCACAGCCAGAGCACCTTGGCCGGGAGCTGGCAAACAATCTTGTGCAGGTAGCATGGTATGGATGCGCGCTTCTAACCCTAAACGCTCCAGACCTGCCGCTGCAAGCACCAACATAGCGTAGTGACCAGCATCTAATTTAGATAAGCGCGTATCGATATTCCCGCGCACAGGCAATACCTGTAGATGAGGATAACGTGTTTGCAGCCAAGCCAGTCTGCGCAAACTGGAAGTACCAACCACACTGCCAGCAGGCAGGTCTGCTATTTGTTTGCAGTGGGAAAAAGCAGGAGCAAGCACACAAGCATCTAAGGGATTTCCGCGCTCTAGTATGGCTGCTAGAGCAAATCCATCGGCTACCGTAGCCGGAACATCTTTTAAAGAATGCACAGCCAAATCAGCCCGCCCTTCCTGTAGGGCCGTTTCCAGCGCATTGACGAAAAGACTCTTATTACCCACCTCAGACAAAGGGCGATCCAAAATCTGGTCGCCCGTAGTCAGCATTCCCTCTATGGCTATGTCTATTGCAGGATAATGTTTTTGCAACGCCTGCTGCACCTGCTTGGCTTGCCACATGGCCAAACGGCTTTTTCTAGAGGCAATAATCAGTTTTTTAAGGAGAACGAAAGAAGGAGGAATCAACGGCATGAGGGGAATTTAAAAAAGCTTCCCACTGTTATAGTGGGATAGGGGTATTTTGAAACGGGACTCTGTATTTTTTACTGCAAAACGGTAAGTTGTTGGTGACAAAGGAACTCAAACATGCGCACCACTGACTTGTAATCCTGTACATGCAGGTCTTAAAAGGACAGCGGTCATCATGTTGGGGTTCGTGCCTCACCACCAACCTACAATGAACGGTAGGTTGGCGGTGACGAAGGAACCCCAACATGCGCACCACAGTCTTTTTGAATACCTGCGTAACATCAGTTATATATTATCTGAGGATGGATCTTCTAGACCAACGCCTAACAAGCCAATAGCCTCCGCTTCGGGCAAGGCTTCTACCGTGCGTAATTTTTTATGCATCACCCGCGTACGCTGCTGCGCCATATCAATAGAACGTGTAACCGTTTCAAGCTGCGATTTGGTACGCGAGAGCACATCGCCAAATTTAGAAAACTCGGTTTTCACTGCCCCTAGTACTTGCCACACTTCACTGGAACGCTTTTCAATAGCCAGGGTACGAAAACCCATTTGTAAGCTATTTAGTAATGCAGTTAGCGTAGTGGGACCTGTCAAAGTAATACGGTATTTACGCTGCAAAAGGTCACTTAACCCTGGGCGGCGCAATACTTCTGCATATAAGCCTTCTGTAGGCAAATACAGTAAAGCGAAGTCGGTGGTATAGGGCGGGGATAGATATTTTTCAGCAATTTTTTTCGCTTCCTGCTTGATACGCGCTTCTAGACCTCGAGAAGCTTCTTCAACGCCTATTGCATCAGCTTGGTCTTGTGCTAACAGTAAGCGCTCATAATCTTCTGATGGAAATTTGGCATCGATAGGCAGCCAAACAGGGTCGCCCCACTCTAGATAATCATCGTCTTCAATGGCCTTTTTGCTCAAAGAAGCCTGGTTCGCCCCACCGTCTTTAGCGCTAGCACCCTGTATGTCCTCTGAGGCTTCAACGTCTTTGGGTGTTTTTCCTCCATAAGCGCGCCGGCGAGAAACGGTGCTGCTCTCATTGCCAAGACCTGGCAGACGAATTGCAAATTCCACGCGCTCACTACTGCCTGGCACGGTAGCGATATTAACGGCGTACTGTTCAGGCGTTAAGAGTTGCTCAAGTAACGCACCAAGTTGCACTTCGCCCCAGGTACCGCGTGTTTTGACATTCGTCAGTACTCTTTTTAAATCGCCCACACCTGCAGCTAGGTTATGCATTTCGCCCAACCCCCGGTGCACCTGCTCTAAACGCTCAGACACCAGCTGGAAAGACTCGCCTAAGCGCTGTTCAAGTGTCGCATGTAATTTCTCATCGACCGTGCGGCGCATTTCATCGAGTTTTTGCGCATTATTGGCTTCAATATCTTTTAATTTCTGCTCTAATACCCCGCGCATTTCAGACAGACTGCGGTGATTGCGATCTGCAATCTCAGCAAGCTGCTGTTGTAATAGCACTCTGAAGCGCTCGAGCACTACACCTTGCTCAGTACGGCTATTTTGCGCTTGTTGTTCAGAAGCTTCTCGCACACTATCTAAGCGTGCTGAATTTTCTTTCGCAAAACGTCCAAGTTGCAGTGTAATTTGTTCGATATGCTGACTGTGCAGACTGGCTTGCCCTGTGAGATGGGTAGAGATGGTTTGTTGGAGCTGCGATAGACCTGCAGAAGCCTCACTGCGCCCCATTCGGGCTGTATCCGCCACTTCAGCGCGCATAGTGCGCTCAAGACGTTCAAAAGCCTGCGCTTGCGCAGATTGTGCCGCGTCCAGGCGCTCCCCTTGAAATAGCAGCGCTTCCAAAGTGGCATGCATGTTTTTTTTTGTTTGCTTTTGCCGCCAAGCGACTAGTGCTAAGAAAACAAAAAGCCCCATGACCAGCAATGCGCCTAGAGAGAAGAGGAGTAAAGAAGAAGTCATAGAGAAATCATAGGAAAATCCAAGCCGTTAGGGCAAACAAGGGTAAGAGCAAACATGCCGACCATGCCATATAGCCAAAAAAACTGGGCATAGCCACGCCGTGGTGTGCAGCAATGGAGCGCACCATCAAATTAGGGGCATTCCCTAAATACGTATTGGCGCCCATAAAAACGGCCCCGGCTGATATCGCCGCTAAAATCAATGCGCCTTCTTGCATCAGGCTCGAAGCTTGCCCACCTGCCACATTAAAGAAAACTAAATACGTGGGCGCATTATCTAAGAAAGAAGATAAAAGGCCTGTTATCCAAAAATAACGTGCAGCCTGTGGCTGCCCTTGGGCATCATTCACCGCCTGTCCCACCATTGCAAGCGGGCCTGCGTCTCCCGCTTGCAACATGGCAAGCACAGGCGCCATGGTTAAAAAGATAGCCGCGAATAATTGCATGACTTCTTTCATAGGCAACCAAGAAAAAGCATTATCCCTACGAAGCGTTTTAGGTGTGCCATACCAAGAAATAGCAATGAGTATCGCTAATATCCCATCCCGCCAGATAGATCGGGCCTGTAGAGAGACTCCTGTGCATTGATATATCCAAGCTAAAAAGCCCGTGTCTGCCTGAGTATGAGAGGTTGTAGATACCGGAGGCTCTAAGCCACTCCACAACACCACCCCTAAAATCACCAATAAGAGCAATACATTCAACCATCCGTGCACCGCTATAGATTGGTATTTTTGCTTAGTAGCATCAAAGGAATGCGCGTTCTTTAAGTGCGTTTGCTCAGATTCTTTTTTAAAATAATACCGATCAAATATATAAAATAGCAGTAATAAAACGGCTGAAATAAAAACCATGGGCTGCCACAGATGCTGGGTGGTCCAAAAAAAAGAGACCCCTCGTAAAAAGCCTAGAAATAAAGGCGGATCTCCCAACGGAGTCAGCGCGCCACCGATATTAGCTACCAAGAAAATAAAAAATACCACCATATGTGCGCGCTTTTCTCGGCGCGCATTTGCAGCCAACATAGGACGAATCAGCAGCATCGCGGCACCCGTTGTGCCAATCACACTGGCTAAACTCGTACCAAGCGCCAGCAAAGCCGTATTGCCTGCGGGGGTACCTGGGAAATGTCCACGTATACGAATACCTCCCGCCACGGTATACAAGGCACTCAGCAACATAATGAACGGCAGGTACTCTAGCAGCAAGACATGAAAGAATAAGCTATTAACCGCCTGCATCCCCTGCACCACACCCAACCCTACCAATACCACTCCCGCCCAAAATGCCGTGACCTTCCCAGTATGCGCATGCCAAAAGCGCGGCACCCATACAGGCAGCAGCGCAATGGAGAGCAATACACCAACAAAAGGAAGCGCCCAATAGAGGCTTTGGAAAATAGGGGTATTTTCAGCAGGAAAGGACATGCAGAGATAGGAAAATTTAAAAGTTGGTGGTAGGCACTTTATTACAAATTGGTGGTGCGCACGTTGCCCACCACCAACCTATATTGGCGGGAAGGTTGGTGGTGAGGTACGAACCCCAACATGCATACCACCGACCTATAAACATCGCTTCAACATGCATATGCAGAACGGTAGGTTGGTGGTGACGAAGGAACCCCAACATGCAAGCCACTGTGTCCTCGATAACCTGTTTACAAATTCTCAAAACCAAGATCAAAAGTCAGCGGTGTGCATGTTGGGGTTCGTGCCTCACCACCAACCTACAAAGGCTTCATCACAGCAAAAAACACCCCTGCACATAAACCCAGTACAGGTAGCTCATTCACGATCCGGTAATAGCGATGAGTATGCGTATTGCTACCGCTCTCAAAACCGCGAAGCCAGCGCGCGCAGGCCAAATGATAGGCTAATAAAAGCAAGGCAATCATCGCTTTAGCATGTAACCATCCTTGATAGGGCCCCATGCCTAACTTATACCACAGCGCCAAACCTAACCCCAACGCAGGCACTACCAACATAGTCATAAACCGCAATAATTTACGCGCCATCACAATTAAACGCTGCTTGGCTGCTGGATCCGTCTCTAGTGCTAGATTTACATAGATTCTAGGCAGATAGAAAAGCCCAGCGAACCAAGACGTTATAAAAATAATATGGAAGGTTTTAAGCCAGAGCATATAAAAAATCACCTCTCAGGTAAGCCGGACAATCGTGCAGCTAAATCAAATAAACCCGACCAAATATCAGGTGGAAGAAGTATAGGCTTACCTGCTTGTAACGTAGGCAAGGTACGTAGAAAACCCACGCCTTTTATTTGCCTATCAAGCTGAGCAGCCAGTGAAAGACAGGCCTGCAGCCACTCTTTTGAACAGCGCTTCAAAGCAGGCCCCATCAATTGGCCACGTGCGCCCCATACTCGATTATCTCGCAACGCCTGCGCCCAGCCTTGGCCTGCTGCTAAGCTTTTTTGAACACGCAGCAGCATGCGAATGTCTTCTGTTAAAACCCACAACACCAATACGGGCGATACATCTTCTTGCTGCAAGCCTTCTAGCATCGTACTTAAACGGCGTATATCTCCTGCGAGAGTCGCTTCACTCAATTGAAAAACATCATAGCGCGCAACATCGAGTATGGCTTCACGCAGCTGTGCAACGGTGAGTTCACCGCTAGGATAGAGCAGACCCAGTTTTTGGATTTCTTGATGGGCTGCCAGTAAATTGCCTTCGATACAGTCGACCATAAACTGTAGCGCCTGCCTGCCTTCTTCGCTTTTTTCGATATATTGCCCTTGCTGCTTCAGGCGTTGACTAATCCAGCCTGCTAGTTGGGGTTGCGCGACTTTATCGATCTGGATGGTTGCCCCCGATCGGTCCAGCGCGCTAAACCACGCGCTTTTGCGCGTAGTGGCATCTAGACGTGGGAGCTGAATTAAAAATGCGGCCTGGTCTTTAGCTGCATGCGCCAGCTCCTCTAACGCTGCTGCGCCTGCGGTACCTGGCTTCGCACTGGCTAAGCGCAACTCTATCAAACAACGATCGCCAAACAGCGACATGGAGCGACTAGCTTCTTTTACTTCGGTCCAGTCAAACCCGCGCTCAACGTCAAAAACCCGACGATCGCTAAACCCTGCAAAGCGCGCCGCAGCACGTATTTGGTCCATAGCTTCTTGAACCAATAAAAGCTCGTCCCCATGCACCACATACAGCCCAGCAAAACGCTCTTGAAGATGGGTAGCAAGGTGCAGAGAGGAGATATTCATCGTGAAACAGGCTTTTTAGCAAGGATAGACACACCCTAAAAATTACAGAGGGGAAGGAGGGAGCGGTGTTCTTGGGCGAATGCTTGGTAGCGCTTGCGCTTCTGGATCTAAGCTTTGCAAAGCCGCTAAACGACGCACCAGTTGATCCGCAGCATCATTTTCCATATCGGTATAAAGAAGCTCCGCTTCAGTGGCTTTAGCAAGGGCGTATTGATCGCTGTAGGTCATAGAGCGATTAAGACTGAGCACACTAGGCGCAATAAAAATTGTGCCACTGGCATCACTGAGCGAGTAATTCACGGTGAGATCCAGCTCGTATTCCTCCACCAGTCCTTCTAAATTAATACTCAGCA
The DNA here is from genome assembly GCA_031963365.1 of Mycoavidus cysteinexigens. Taxonomy (GTDB): domain Bacteria; phylum Pseudomonadota; class Gammaproteobacteria; order Burkholderiales; family Burkholderiaceae; genus JASSUD01. Next base: position 13,879 of record JASSUF010000014.1, on the reverse strand, counting down.
CTTTTTTATTACGCACAAGCTCTATGGCAAAAAAAGCATCAGCCTGCTCAGGATCGTCGACCACCACGGTTTTACCGCCAACCTGAATAAGTCGTTGCAACCGTGCTGCTATAGCAGAATTCGCGGTGCCTGCTTGCACAATATATAGATGTTTAAATGCGTAATCGTGGTGCCCTTTTAGCACAAATCCGCAGGCGTTTAAAACGCCTATGCACACAAAACATAAGCAAAGAGATAGGGCTGCCCTACTCTTTTTTGCTAGCTGGGATACAAGCTTTTGCTGGATCGATTGCATAAGGAAAGTCATCACGTTTAAATGGTAGCTATATATCTTTATTACAAGACAATATTTACTATTCTGCCTGGCACCACGATGACTTTTTTGACAGGTCCATCTGTGGCGATACGAAGAAATGCTTCATGCTCGAGTGCCATTTTTTCAATTGCTTCACGTGTTGCGTCTTTTTCCACGCGCAATTGACCGCGCACTTTTCCATTGACTTGCAAAACTAATTCCACGTAATCGCTCACCAGCGCTGTTTCATCTACTTGTGGCCAAGTCGCATCGAGCAAGCTAGTAGCGTGCTCGATATGGTAATTTAGAGCATCCCATAAGGTATGCGTGATATGAGGGACCAAGGGGTAGAGCACGCGCAGCAAGATACTATACGCTTCACGCACCACCGATTGCGCGTTTGCGTTGGATGACTGATTTTGGAATGCTTCCAAGGTGTTGAGCATTTTCATGGCAGCGGATACAACCGTGTTGTATTGCACACGCTGATAGTCAAATTCCACTTGCTTTAATAGACTATGTATATCGCGCCGCAACGCTTGTAGGTCTTCAGGCAAGCTAGCCACAGGAGCAGCATTACCCGCTGCTGCTTTTAATGCCACTCCATGCGTATAAGCAAAATTCCAAAGCCTACGTAAAAAGCGGTGTGACCCTTCTACCCCAGAACTAGACCATTCCAGTTTTTGGGTTGGAGGGGCTGTAAATAAGATGAAAAGGCGAGCGGTATCTGCGCCATACTGATCAATGATGGACTGCGGGTCCACCCCATTGTTTTTGGACTTGGACATTTTTTCAAGTCCCCCGCGCAGCACAGGCTCACCATCGGTAGCTAATGCCTCTATAGCCCTACCCTGCTCGTCTCGCGTAAAAGTAAGTGCACCAGGGTTAAACCAAGTTTTCTTACCTTGTGCATTTTCACGGTAAAAAGTGTCTTGTAATACCATGCCTTGCGTTAATAGGTAGGTTGCCGGCTCTGTAATGTGGATAAGCTGCAAGTCATGCATTACCTTGGTCCAGAAGCGGGAATACAGCAGATGCAAAATAGCATGCTCAATCCCGCCGATGTAATGATCCATAGGCAACCAATAGGCTGCACGCTCATCGACCATCTGCGTTGCATCGGGGCAGGTGTAGCGCATAAAGTACCACGACGAATCTACGAAAGTATCCATCGTATCGGTCTCGCGCCGTGCAGGCGCACCACATTGCGGGCAAGTGCAATGTATAAAATCGGCACACTGTGCAAGCGGATTTCCGCTGCCATCTGGCGTTAGATTTTCAGGCAAGACTACGGGTAAATCTTCTTCTGGCACCGGCACATCACCGCAGGTTGCACAGTGGATAATCGGAATAGGCGTACCCCAGTACCGTTGACGCGAAATGCCCCAGTCACGCAAGCGCCAGGTCGTTTTCTTCTCACCTAAGCCGCGCGCAACCAAATCCTCGGTAATGGCCTCACAGGCCTTTGCACAAGATAGGCCGTCATACGATCCGCTGTTTATACAGCTGCCGCCCTCTTGGCTCCCATAATGCTCTGACCACACTTCTGTGGAGTATTCTCTATCAGGCCAAGCGATAACGGGCTTGATTTCCAGGCTATATTTTTGAGCAAACGCAAAATCACGTCCATCATGTGCAGGCACGCCCATCACCGCGCCCTCACCGTAATGCATCAACACATAGTTACCGACCCAGACTTCAATAGGCTTGCCGGTTAAGGGGTGGGTAACGTAAAAACCCGTCGCCATCCCTTTTTTATCTTGGGTAGCGATATCTGCTTCCGCGGTGCCAGTTTGTCGGCAAGTTTCAATAAAGGCTTGCAGAGGAGGATTGTTTTTTGCCAAATGCGTAGCAAGCGGATGGGTTGCGGCAATGGCGCAAAAGGTCACGCCCAAAAGCGTATCTGGTCGCGTAGTGAATACGCGCAATTGTTTAGGCACCCCTTCGAGTTCGTAAGGAAAGCAAACATTCACTCCCGTACTTTTCCCCATCCAATTACGCTGCATTGCTTTCACACGATCAGGCCACCCAAGGCCATCTAATTCTTCGAGCAGCGCATCGGCATATTGCGTAATGCGCAGGTAGTACATTGGAATTTGGCGCTTTTCAACCAATGCACCTGAACGCCAACCTCGGCCATCAATAACTTGCTCATTCGCAAGTACGGTTTGGTCTACGGGATCCCAGTTTACCTCTCCCGTTTTTTTATAAGCGATACCTGCTTTGAGCATCTTTAAGAAAAACCACTGGTTCCACTTATAGTATTGCGGATCACAAGTTGCCACTTCGCGTGACCAGTCAATAGCCAAACCTAGCGACTGCATTTGCTTTTTCATAGAAGCAATATTGGCGTAGGTCCATTTAGCCGGTGACACACCGTGGGCTATAGCCGCATTCTCAGCAGGCATACCAAATGCATCCCACCCCATAGGCATTAATACATTGCGACCTTGCATACGCGCTTGACGGGCCATCGCATCATTGAGCGCATAGTTGCGCACATGCCCCATATGCAGCGCTCCAGAAGGGTAAGGCAGCATGGAGACGCAATAAAATTTTTGGCCTTTTTGTGAAGGCTGGGCAGTGCCGCTAGCCTCTATAGGCTTTTCGCTCGCTAAATAAACCTGGTGTTCATCCCAGTATTGTTGCAGTGCAGACTCAAGCTCTGTAGGACAATATTTTTCTTGCATGATCAACTATCAAAACGGGTGGGGAAAGATGTAATGACATCTTGCATATCAAATAATCCGCTGGTTTTTTGCTCCAGGAAAAGCGCTGCGCGCAGCGCTCCTTGTGCATAACTATAGCGGCTCGCTGATTTGTGCGTAATCTCTATTTGTTCTGAAGCGCCGACAAATAAAGCCGTGTGGTCTCCGATGATATTGCCTGCACGCACACTGGCAAATCCAATAGTGCTAGGGCGCCGTGCTTCCATCGTACCTTCGCGGCAAAATAAGGCTTCTTTTTCAAAATCGAGTCCGCGCGCCTGTGCAATAACACGGCCTATTTTAAGAGCCGTACCCGATGGTGCATCGACTTTATGCCGATGGTGGGCCTCAATAATCTCCGTCTCATACTCTGACGGCAAAAGCTTGGCAGCCATCTCTACCAATTTGAAGAGAATATTAACGCCAATACTCATATTAGGCGCTAGTACGATGGGTAGGGTTTGGCTGGCACGCTTGAGTTCTGCGCTTTGTTCCTCGCTCCAGCCGGTCGTGCCGATCACTAATTTGGTACCCAGGGGTTGCGCGATTTTTAGATATTCTATCGTCGCCTCAGGCCGTGTGAAATCGATCAGACATTGCGCCTGCGCTAAAGTCGCGTGCACATCATCAGAAATAAAAATACCCGTCTGGCGCCCCATAAAAGCACCTGCATCTTGCCCAATCAAAGGACTACCGGGTCGGGTTAATACACCGGTTAATTGGACTTGTGGGTCATTTAAAGCTGTTTCAATAAGAGTACGGCCCATACGGCCTGAAGCACCTGCTAGGGCTATACGTAACATGACTATCGCTATAAAAATGGGAGAAATATAAATATACCTAGTTCTTTCTGTCTGCATCCACCGCTTGAATTAGATCACTCTCAGAAGGGAGTTGCTCTGCACCGCTATACCCAACCACCTGCTCGGCTTTAAAGCGCACAATAAAATGGCGCTGCGCGACGATATCGGTTGAGCCACGTTTAAAATAAAACACATAATCCCAACGGTTTGGGTGAAAAGGGTCTACTAATAAAGGCGTTCCCAAAATATCCCTTACTTCCTCACGCGACATCCCTTTATGCACTCTAGCTGCAGCCTCACGCGATACAAAATTGCCTTGGACTACGGTAATACGATAAGGGGTAATCGTTCGCATCGTCGACTCAACAGGATTACCACCATGACACCCTGCAAGCAGCATCGCGGCTGAACACGATACATAGGCTATGCATCGTGTTAGATTAGGAAATGGTTTTATACACTGCAAAAATATGCTGAACATAGAAAAAAGCAACGAAGAAAAATGCAGAAAGAAAGAGAGCACCGCACGACCCCGAAGATGGGCCCTTTGGGGCCATTGAGGACATGCCCTAATGGATTGCCACAACACGTTGGGGCGTAAGCAAACCTTCAATATAGTGGCCAACACCTAAAAATTGCATGGCTGGCTCTCCATATACACGACAGCGTTGGGTAGATAGCGCAAAGCCCGATTGTTCAGCCAAAGCTAAACGTAAGCGCTGGCCTTGTAAAAACCGTTCAGCCTGATGTGCCTCTAATTTCAGGATGGGTAGACTGGGAAGTAAGGCATCTATAGGAAGTAAAAAAGCTTCTGGATCAGGGGCTTCTTGCAAAGCATCTAACGTCACAGCCGACTCTAAGAAGAAGGACCCTACTTGCGTGCGGCGCAATCCACCTAAATGTGCGCCGCAACCCAAAGCCTCCCCAATATCCTCAGCCAGTACGCGAATATAGGTTCCTTTACTACAGCGCACACGCAGATTCAAAGTAGGGTGTGCCCTCAATTGCCCCAAAGGGCCCATCTTCGGGGTCGTGCGGTGCTCGGGATCCTCACTGTACTTAAGTACAGCTCCGGTCCCTGCGCTCCTGCTCCCCCAAATATGAACCCTTTGGGGCAATTGAGGGCACACCCTAGTGCAATTTTCAGAAGCATGCCACTGCGCTTCATCCAGCCAGCTTAGTTCCTCGATAGTAACTGGACGCGCTCCACGCTCAAGCACTATACCTGCGCGTGCGTAGTCATACAGAGGCTTACCATCCCGCTTTAGCGCGCTATACATTGGCGGAATCTGCAAAATATCTCCCCTAAATTTTTCTAGGGCACGGTGTATCGCGGCTACATCCGTAGCGATTTCCCGCGTTTGCAAAATCGCTCCTTCACGATCTCCTGTGCTAGTGGTGCTTCCTAGTACCACCAGCGCATCATACGATTTACTCGCATCTAGCGCATCATTTGAAAACTTGGTCGCCTCGCCAAAACATAGAGGAAGTAAGCCTGAAGCTAAAGGATCAAGTGTGCCAGTATGCCCCCCTTTTTTAGCCTTTAAAATCCATTTCGCACGCCCAAGCGCGTCATTACTGGACATCCCTAACGGTTTATCTAGTAGTAAAACACCATTCAATGCACGACGGGGTGGGCCCGGTGCTTTAGGTACACGTTTTACAGGAGGGCGAGACGGCGTCACAGTATCGATGATGAATACTCCGGTAGGTTGGTGGTGACGAAGGAACCCCAACGTGCGCACCACAGGCCTTTTCTTATCGCTTTTGGCATGCACATACAGGTTTTAAAAAGATAATGGTCATCATGTTGGGGTTCCTTCGTCACCACCAACCTACCCCTTATTGGTCGGTTTTCTGGGAGTCTTCTTCTTTTGAGGAGTCCTCTTCATGGGCATAAGGTGCGTTTGCCTCTCGAATTAAGGTTTCCATGTGCAAAGCACGTTCGGGCGTGGTGTCCCAAATAAAATGTAATGTAGGTACAGTATGGATACGCAAGCGCTTGAAAAGCAGGCTGCGCAAATGACCCGCACTTTGATTTAATGCGGCTTGCAAAACATCCGGGGTACCAAATAAAGAGGTGAAATAGATTTTTGCGTGTGCGTAATCGCGGGTAAGTTCAACACTATGCAGCGTAATCCAGCGAATAGAAGGGTTTTTTACTTCGCTACGGATTAATTCTGCAAGATCACGTTGGATCTGATCTGCGATACGCAAATTGCGCTCGGGAGCGGTACGTTTTTTAGGCATGGTTCACATCGGGATAGAAAAGCCTGGCGACTTATCTAAGAACCTGTTCAAAGTTTTCCAAAAGGGTCCATATTTGGGGGAGCAGGAGCACAGAGACCGGAACTGTACTTAAGTACAGTGAGGATCTCGAGCACCGCACGACCTCAAAGATGGGCCCTTTTGGGAGACTTTGAACAGGTTCTTAAAAAGGGGTAGGCAAGATTATTATTGCCTTTAAATTAAAAGAACGCCCGAAGCAATTCTTATGCTTCGGGCGTTTGTTTGGGGCAACTAAGAACACGCCCTAGCCTCAAACAGCACTTTTACAGTACACGTGCTACTTCAACCACTTCGAAGACTTCTAACTGATCGCCTTCAGCAATATCGTTGAAGTTTTTAACAGAAATACCGCACTCAAAGCCGGATTTTACTTCACGCACATCTTCTTTGAAGCGTTTCAGAGAATCTAGTTCACCCGTATGAATGACCAAGTTATCTCGTAATACGCGTACCAAACCAGCACGTTTAATAACACCATCGAGCACCATACATCCTCCGATGGCACCGATTTTTGGAACACGGAAGACTTGACGCACTTGCGCTGTACCCAATATGTTTTCTTTTTGCTCGGGAGCCAGCATGCCAGACATCGCCGCTTTAAGCTCGTTCACTGCGTCATAAATAACATTGTAATAACGAATATCAATGCCACTCACTTCAGCAAGCTTACGTGCCTGCGCATCAGCACGGGCATTAAACCCTATCACAACCGCTTTAGAGGCAATGGCCAAATTAATATCTGACTCGCTAATACCTCCTACCGCTGCATGCACAACTTGTACGCGCACTTCCTCAGTAGAAAGCTTCACAAAGGCCTGTACGAGTGCTTCTTGTGAGCCGCGCACATCCGCCTTGACAATCAATGGTAAGTTTTGCAACTCCCCTTCAGCACTGGCATTAAAGCGATGTTCGAGTTTTGCAGCATGCTGTTTAGCCAATTTCACATCGCGGAATTTTCCTTGACGGAATAATGCAATCTCGCGGGCCTTACGCTCATCCAATAATACAATGACCTCTTCCCCAGCAGCAGGTGCTTCGGATAGGCCTTGAATTTCTATAGGAATAGAAGGTCCGGCCTCTTTAGTCGGTTTGCCATTTTCATCCAGCATGGCACGTACCCGCCCATAGGCTGAACCGGCTAGCACGATATCTCCCCGACGCAATGTACCGGCTTGTACCAATACGGTAGCAACAGGGCCTCGACCTTTATCCAGCCTAGCTTCAACGACCAAACCTTTTGCAGGAACGTCTACTGGAGCTACCAGTTCCATAACCTCGGCTTGCAATAAAACGCCTTCTAACAGCTCATCGATACCTTGCCCTGTCTTAGCTGAAACAGGAATAAAAGGTGAATCGCCACCGTATTCTTCAGGCACCACCCCTTCAGCAACCAGTTCTTGCCGTACTTTATCGATATTGGCACCTGGTTTATCTACTTTATTTATAGCAACCAAGATGGGCACATTAGCGGCACGAGCGTGTGCAATGGCTTCTTTGGTTTGGGGCATCACACCGTCATCGGCAGCAACTACCAAAATAACGATATCCGTGGCTTTTGCTCCACGAGCACGCATCGCTGTAAAAGCTTCATGGCCTGGTGTATCTAAGAAAGTCACCACACCTTTAGGTGTCTCTACATGGTATGCACCAATATGCTGCGTAATACCACCGGCTTCGCCGACCGCTACTTTTGCGCGACGAATAGAATCAAGCAGCGACGTTTTCCCATGATCCACGTGACCCATCACGGTCACTACAGGTGGGCGTGGCAAGCTTATCGCTTCATGGTGCTCTTCAGTGGTCACGAGGAATGCTTCAGGATCATCCAACCTGGCCGCTACTGCAGTATGCCCAAGCTCTTCAACCGCAATCATTGCAGTTTCTTGATCTAGCATCTGATTGATGGTGACCATTTGCCCAAGGCTCATCATCTTTTTAATAACTTCAGAGGCCTTAACGGACATTTTGTGAGCAAGATCAGAAACCGTAATGGTTTCTGGCACATGCACTTCACGTATAACTGGCTCAGTAGGTGCTTGGAAAACCGTCGCACGATCTGCTTCGTGCTTATTGCGTCTATGACCGCCTCTGCGCCCAGTTTCATGATCAGAATCAGATCCTCCTCTGGTTTTCAGAGTACGGCGTTTATTGCCTGCAGCATCTTGCCAGCTAGAAGGTTTCGCCGCTTTTTTCTTATCAGGCGATAACTCTGAAACTTGTGGACTACGCGCTGCTGTACCAGGACGTGCTGCACCTACGCGTGGAGCACCACTGCGCTCGCTTGGCGGGCGTGGTGATCCACTTTTTTGAGGTGCACTAACCGCAGCAACTTCAGGCTCTGCATCTGCTGGTTTAGGAGCAGCCACCCGCACGGTTTTGCGGCTTGAATTCATCATTTCGCGAATAGCGCGCGCTTCTTCTTCTGCTGCCTGGCGACGCTGTAGGCTCAATTTTTCACGCTCTGCATCGCCTGGAGCAGGCTGGGCAGGTTTAGCCGGTTGTGCGATATTTTTGCGAAGAAATGCTTTTGCTATATTTTGAGCAGCCGAAGGCTTATCTATAACTTGTTTTTCTACAGGGGCAGCAGCAGCCTCGATTTTTTCAGGCACAGGTTCTGTAACCGATTTGGATGGAATATTCGCGGCATCGACAGCAGGGCTTTCTGGGGCTTTAACAGCACTGGAAGCATCCTTTTTAGGGTCAGCAACCACTGGCGCAGGGCTAGATTCAGAAGCACTTTTTGAAAGACCAGCAGCTTCAGCAGAAGAGGCCAAAACTTCTGGTGGCGACACTTCAGGTGCTGGTGAAATGGGATTTGCTGGTGCAGCAGTCTCAGTGAGTGACTCAACAGGCACTGATACAGTTTCAATAGGTGGCACAGCGCTAGTAGAAGGCGTGCTCGCTGGAGCACTGCTTTGTACGTCAGGGCTTGTCGATGGCAGTTCTAACGAGGCAGTGGGAGCCGCATCCACAGGCGTAGGTGCAGCAGGTACAGGCGCCTCCGTGGCTTTTGCCTCACTTGCTGCTGCAACAGCAGTAGATTCTGCACGCACAGGCTGAACCACGACCGGATCAGGCTTCACGAATGTACGTTTTTTACGCACCTCCACCTGAATCGTACGCGCTTTACCCGTCGCATCGGCTTGTCGAATCTCAGAGGTTTTTCGGCGGGTTAGCGTAATCTTGCCTTTTTCATCCCCTTCTCCTCCTTGGACGCGACGTAAATACGCCATAAGACGCGCTTTATCACTCTCTGACAAATGCTCTTCAATATGTTGCTTTTCAACCCCGGCTGCTTGAAGTTGCTTGAGCAACGTGGTCGCTGACACTTTGAGTTCAGTGGCAAATTCAGTTACGTTGTTACTCGCCATTCACACCTCTTAGGAGCTCTCCACTGCAGATGTGGGCCATAAAACCCAACATTACTGCTGATGTGGAAAAACGTCCTTTTAAAACAAGAAAAAATTCTTGTAGTTATTCAATAAGTTTGCAATGCGAACCTGTTTAAATTTAGTACAGGCTCTTAGGGCATGTCCTCAATTGTCCCAAAGGACAAGCCCTACGCAAACCAGTGTTCTCGCGCTTTCATAATGAGTGATTTGGCGAGCGCTTCATCCACCGATACTTTTTCCATCAGCTCATCGACTGACAATTCGGCCAGTGCATCTCGCGTCCGAATATCATGGTCTGCAAGCTGCGCCATCAGTTCAGGGGTCATGCCTTCAAGATTTTTTAAATCTAGGGCAAGGCCTTCCACTTTTTCTTCCTGCGTAATAGCTTGGCTCAACAATGCATTACGAGCACGCTCTCTAAGCTCATGCACCGTACCCTCATCAAAAGCACTAATTTCTAGCATTTCACTTAAAGGGACATACGCAATTTCTTCCAGCCCTGTAAAGCCTTCATCAATAAGTGCATCTGCTGCTTCTGCATCGACATCGAGCTGGTCCATAAAAGTCTGACGTACCTGCCCGCGCTGCTGCTCTTCTTTATCAGCAGATTCGCCCGAGGTCAAAATGTCAATTTGCCAACCGGTTAGCTCACTGGCTAAGCGTACATTTTGCCCATTACGACCAATTGCTACGGCCAACTCGCTACCATCGACCACCACTTCCATCGAATGCTTTTCTTCATCGACCACAATCGACTGCACGCAAGCAGGAGCTAATGCATTAATCACAAATTGCGCAGGATCTTCTGACCAGATAATGATGTCGATATTTTCACCACCTACCTCTGAACGCACCGCTTGGATGCGCGAACCACGCATACCTACACAGGTTCCAACAGGATCAATACGTTCATCATGCGCGACTACAGCAACCTTAGCTCGCAACCCAGGATCTCTGGCAGCAGCCTTGATTTCTAATAACCCTTGCTCTATTTCAGGTACTTCAAGCTCAAAAAGCCGTATTAAAAACTCTGGAGCCGTACGAGATAATTCGATCTGTGGCCCACGTGCAGTGCGATCTACTTTTACAATAAAAGCACGCACCCGATCGCCACTTCGCAAGCTCTCGCGTGGAATCATGTTTTCACGGCGCAATATACCTTCGACGCGACCGGTTTCAACAATAACATTGCCTTTATCCTGACGCTTGACCGTGCCAGTCATCAGTAGATCGCCTCGATCCAAGAAATCGCTCAGGATTTGCTCACGCTCGGCGTCGCGTATTCTTTGTAAGATAACTTGCTTTGCAGCTTGTGCGCCAATACGGCCAAATTCGATTGAAGTTACTTCTTCTTCAAGCGAATCACCAACCTCTACATTTTCATCTTGTTCTAGCGCTTCAAAGAGCAAAATTTCTTTATCGGGTTCTTGCAAGCCAGCTTCATCAGGCACAACTAACCAACGACGAAACGTCTCATGCTCCCCCGTTTCTCGATCAATCGATACGCGAATATCTGCATCTTCGCTGTAGAGCTTTTTAGTCGCTAATGCGAGAGCAGCTTCTAGAGCAGAAAATACCACGTCTTCATGAACATTTTTTTCGCGAGCGAGCGCGTCAACCAACATCTTCACTTCGCGACTCATCGTTTAGAGCTCCTAAAATCAACCTGCGGCACTAAGTGCGCCCGCTCTATTTCACCTACACTGAAATGTAGTACAGCGGGGCCCTCAAGACCAATATAGTCCAAAGCTAGCGTTTCTGTGGCTTCTTCTTTAGGCGCTTGCAAAATACCGCGATATTGCTTACGCCCATCCATCATTTTTTTGAGTACCACTACCGCTTCGCATCCTGCAAAGCGAATAAAGTCATGGTGTTTTTTTAACGGTCGATCCAAGCCTGGAGAAGACACTTCAAGTCGGTCGTAATTAATATGCTCCACTTCCAACACATAGTGGAGTTGACGACTGACTTTTTCGCAATCTTCCAGCGTAATGCGCAGGCTCTGGCTATCTGACGGGCTCACTAGCTCTTCCAAGGACTTCGACGGAACAAAAACCGTATCAATAAATACCCGAAGCTGCCCTTTGCCTGAGCGCTCAAAATCGACCAGTTCATACCCCAAACTCTCGACTGTGGTTTGAATACATTCCAACAGTTGCACAGCGCCTCTTCTTTGAAAATCAATGCTCATACAGCCGGATGGCTGGAGCATGAGGTAAAACCCTGCTCTACCGTTCATTGTAGGTTGGTTGAGGCGCGAACCCCAACATGATGACCACAGGCTTTTTAAAACCTGCATATGCAGGATTACAAGTAGGTGGTATGCATGTTGGGGTTCCTTCGTCACCACCAACCTACCATTGCTATACAAGCGGCAAAGGTAGAGCTTAACTCATATTCATTTGGCAAAAAAAAATGGGCTTCATGCCCATCCCGTAACCACGCCAACCTAGGGCACGCCCTAGGGCATGCTCTACTCTGCGATAGCCTTCGGGAACCTTCCGCGCGAAACTTTACAGCCAAACGCCCAGAAAGGCAGACAACACCCCGACTCAAGAAAGCGCGATTCTATACAGTTTTAAGAGTACTAGCAATAATGAGCGCAGCCAGTGCTGGATAAACGGTAGGTTGGTGGTGACGAATTGAATAAAATACGGAACCCCAACATGCGTACCGCTGACTTTTAACTTTTGCTTTTAGATAATCGTAAGCTGGTCATCAAGAGCGCCATGGCCTGCATGTTGGGGTTCGTACCTCACCACCAACCTACCATCAAAAGGAGTCTATTTAACTGAATGCGTACGGCGGCGCACATTTCCTGCACCCTCTTGCTCGTTAGGCCTTGAATCAAAAGGATCTACTCGGCTGGAAGAAGTTGATGAGCGGGTACTAGGGCGTCGAGAAAATGGATGGGAACCGGTCCCTGGTCTACGCTCCTGTGCGCCATGGGCCGCAAACTCACGAGAACGGGTAGGTGCTTTTGCCGCACCAACACGTGCTTCCCCTGCAAATGGCCCGCGTGCCGGCGATCTATTTTCAGACCATGGCGTTGAACGCTCAGGGCGTGTGGACGCAGGGCGACGAGGTCTTGAGTCGGCAAAAGTATTGCGCTCTTGATACGAGGATTCACGTGGATATGCAGCCCGTGCACCCCGCGCTGGCGCATCTCGGAATTCAGCCGGGCGTCCATCAGCAGATAAACGGCGCGCATACGGAGCATAGCTGGTCACATCTTGCGCACCATACCCTAAGGTGGTTTGCATCGGATCGGGTTGGCGACGCTTTGGAGTGGTGGAACGTACAGGTGCTACAGCGTGTGCCCTGGCGGGAGCCTCAAACTCAGAAACTCCAGAGGAAGGAAAGGCACAGGAAGCATGCAAAGGTTGCCCATCCTGACGTTTACTAGATAAAGCAGAGCTACCTCGCTTATATCTTGAATTTCGATCTGCGTGCTGCTCCGAGGCGCTACCTTTACGCACAGGTGTAGGTGTCGAAGTACCCAACCCCGCGCGCTCTAAAAGCGCTGTAACATCATTGGGTTCTAACTCTTCCCAACGACCTCGCTTGAGGTGTCGAGGCAAATGGGTAGAGCCGTGACGCGTACGAATCAAGCGACTAACTTGTAAGCCAACCGCCTCAAAAAGACGCCGCACTTCACGATTGCGCCCTTCTTCTAATGTAACGTGATACCAACGGTTTATGCCTTCTCCCCCGCCATTTACAACGGTTAAGCATCGTGCTGGACCATCTTCTAATACCACCCCAGTAAGAAGTTGTTGACGCGCCGCTTCACTTAAAGTGCCGATGACGCGCACCGCATATTCACGCTCCACACCATAGCGAGGATGCATTAAGCGATTTGCTAAGTCCCCAGAGGTGGTTAGCAAAAGTAGGCCTTCTGTATTGAAATCTAAGCGCCCTATAGCAAGCCATTTAGCTGTTTTTAAGGAAGGTAAGCTATCAAAAACACTAGGACGGCCCTCTGGATCATCATGACTTACAATTTCACCAACAGGCTTATGATAGAGCAGCACACGTGCGGGACGCTTGTTAAGTGAGCGGCGCATTAAGCGGCCATTGATAGATATTTTATCTGTATCGCCAATGCGCTGTCCGATATGAGCGGGTTCCCCATTCACAGAAACACGCCCAGCAATAAGCAACTCTTCCATTTCACGGCGCGAGCCCAAGCCGGCTTCTGCTAATACTTTATGCAGTTTAGGACGCTCTTCATCCTCTACAAAAGAAGGGGCAGATACACCCTTAAATGCATTATTTTTATGTGAGGTAGCGAATTGGGGAGCGCGTGCTGCAAAATGCTCTCTACCTCCTTGAGGGGCAGAAGGATCATTTCCGAAAATAGCAGGACGCTGCGCAGATTGCGAGCGATCA
>JASSUF010000013.1:0-26479 GCA_031963365.1 Mycoavidus cysteinexigens | reverse complement strand
GCAGTCATCAATCGCGGTGTACTGGTATAACCCCGGTGCAATTTTGCAGGTGTCATTTGTATGCGATCACCAGGAATGGGGCGGCTATAACGAATGAATGGTTTTCGAATACTCCGTTTACCTAGCAATTTGACTTCATTTTTTTGAAGAACTTTGTGAATCGTGGCCAATGAATAGGAAGTCCCATGATTGCGTTTCAATTCACTAGCTAAGCGCCGATGGCCTAAAGAGCGTTCACGTCGTAACTTCAATATGAGTGCTTCTTGCTCGGCAAAAATTTTCTTCGATGGGTTCGTCTTAGGCCGTCGACTTTGTTCTTGTAGACCCTCTACGCCTAATGCTGCATACCGTTTGACCCATTTCCGAAGCGTGGGCCTTGATATCCCACATTTCAGGCAAACAAGACCCGCATGGCCTGTTTCTTCGAATAACTTTACCCAACGTAATCGCTTTGCTATTTCTCTATCCATTCTTCTATTTTAATTGAAACGATCTCCATGAATCACACAATTAAAGGTAGGTGTGAGGTAGGAACCTCTATGCAGCCATAGCAATTATCAAACCTGTGCATAGCTCTCAGGCAGGCATGATTAGAGGGAAGTGGTGTGCGTGTTGGGGTTCGTGCCTCACCACCAACCTACGCGTCAACGATGGTTAATGGTGACAAGGAACCTCAACCTGCATACCACCGGATTTTTGAAACCGGCATACGCAGGTCAAGAGAAGAGAGGAAAGGGGTATACATGCAAAAAGCCCCCGACCAGAAACTGGAAGGGGGCTTTTTCTATGGGGTGGCCTGACAATGCCCTACTTTCACACGGGTAATCCGCACTATCATCGGCGTGACGCTGTTTCACGGTCCTGTTCGGGATGGGAAGGGGTGGTTCCAGCGCACTAAGGTCATCAGGCCAAAGAGGGGGATAGCGCTCGAAGGCGCTATCGAATCTGGTAAAGCCGTTTTTTGGTACTACAAAGAGGCAGAAGTAATCGAGTTATAGAGTCAAGCCGCACGGGTGATTAGTACGGGTTAGCTTCACGCATTACTGCGCTTTCACACCCCGCCTATTAACGTCCTAGTCTTGAACGGCCCTTTAGGTTCCTTAAAGGAACAGGGAAAGCTCATCTTGAGGCAAGTTTCCCGCTTAGATGCTTTCAGCGGTTATCTGTTCCGAACTTAGCTACCCGGCGATGCCACTGGCGTGACAACCGGTACACCAGAGGTTCGTCCACTCCGGTCCTCTCGTACTAGGAGCAGGCTCTCTCAACTTTCCAACGCCCACGGCAGATAGGGACCAAACTGTCTCACGACGTTTTAAACCCAGCTCACGTACCTCTTTAAATGGCGAACAGCCATACCCTTGGGACCGGCTACAGCCCCAGGATGAGATGAGCCGACATCGAGGTGCCAAACACCGCCGTCGATAGGAACTCTTGGGCGGTATCAGCCTGTTATCCCCAGAGTACCTTTTATCCGTTGCGCGATGGCCCTTCCATACAGAACCACCGGATCACTATGACCTGCTTTCGCATCTGTTCGACTTGTCGGTCTCACAGTTAAGCACGCTTATGCCATTGCACTATCAGTACGATTTCCGACCGTACTTAGCGTACCTTTGCACTCCTCCGTTACGCTTTGGGAGGAGACCGCCCCAGTCAAACTGCCTACCATGCACTGTCCCCGACCCGGATTACGGGCCTAGGTTAGAATTGCAAACGTATCAGGGTGGTATTTCAAGGTTGGCTCGGCTACTCCTAGCGGAGTAGTTTCATCGCCTCCCACCTATCCTACACAGATACGTTCACTATTCCATGCAAAGCTACAGTTAAGGTTCATGGGGTCTTTCCGTCTAGCCGCGGGTAGATCGCATCATCACGACCATTTCAACTTCACTGAGTCTCGGGAGGAGACAGCGTGGCCATCGTTACGCCATTCGTGCAGGTCGGAACTTACCCGACAAGGAATTTCGCTACCTTAGGACCGTTATAGTTACGGCCGCCGTTTACCGGGACTTCAATCGGGAGCTTGCACCCCTTCATTTAATCTTCCGGCACCGGGCAGGCGTCACACCCTATACGTCCACTTACGTGTTTGCAGAGTGCTGTGTTTTTAGTAAACAGTCGCAGCCACCTGGTTATTGCAACCCCTTCACCCTTTGACCGCAGGGCCATCAAGTGTATGGGGCGTACCTTATCCCGAAGTTACGGTACTAATTTGCCGAGTTCCTTCTCCCGAGTTCTCTCACGCGCCTAAGAATACTCATCTCGTCCACCTGTGTTGGATTGCGGTACGGTCTTGTTAGACTGAAGCTTAGAGGCTTTTCTTGGAACCACTTCCGATAACTTAGTACACACGAAGTGTACGACGTCTCACACCCTTGAATTCTGTACCCGGATTTGCCTAAGTACCTTCTCCAATGTAAGAACCAGAACTACCAATCTCTGGATTACCTTCCGCGATCCGTCCCCCCATCGCATCTAACAATGGTGCAGGAATATTAACCTGCTTCCCATCAGCTACGCTTTTCAGCCTTGCCTTAGGGGCCGACTCACCCTGCGTCGACGAACGTTGCGCAGGAAACCTTGGACTTTCGGCGAGGGGGATTCTCACCCCCTTTATCGTTACTCATGTCAGCATTCGCACTTCCGATACCTCCAGCACACTTCTCAATGCACCTTCACAGGCTTACGGAACGCTCTCCTACCATCCAAACTTGCGTTTGAATCCGTAGCTTCGGTGACTGGCTTAGCCCCGTTACATCTTCCGCGCAGGACGACTCGATCAGTGAGCTATTACGCTTTCTTTAAAGGGTGGCTGCTTCTAAGCCAACCTCCTGACTGTTTTTGCCTTCCCACTTCGTTTCCCACTTAGCCAGTCTTTGGGACCTTAGCTGACGGTCTGGGTTGTTTCCCTCTTGACACCGGACGTTAGCACCCGATGTCTGTCTCCCGTGATTACATGCTTCGGTATTCGCAGTTTGCTATGGCGGGATAATCCGCGATGGACCCCCCAACCATGACAGAGCTCTACCCCCGAAGGTGATACACGAGGCACTACCTCAATAGTTTTCGGAGAGAACCAGCTATTTCTGGATTTGATTAGCCTTTCACCCCTATCCACAGCTCATCCCCTTATTTTGCAACATAAGTGGGTTCGGGCCTCCAGTGCGTGTTACCGCACCTTCACCCTGGCCATGGATAGATCATCCAGTTTCGGGTCTACGCCCAGCAACTACCGCCCTATTCGGACTCGCTTTCGCTACGCCTCCCCTATCCGGTTAAGCTTGCTACTGAACGTAAGTCGCTGACCCATTATACAAAAGGTACGCAGTCACCCCTTTCGAGGCTCCTACTGTTTGTATGCATGCGGTTTCAGGGTCTATTTCACTCCCCTTCCGGGGTTCTTTTCGCCTTTCCCTCACGGTACTGGTTCACTATCGGTCGATCACGAGTATTTAGCCTTGGAGGATGGTCCCCCCATCTTCAGACAGGATTTCTCGTGTCCCGCCCTACTTATTGCGTGCTTAGTTCATTCTATCGGATTTCACATACGGGGCTATCACCCTGTGTCGCTGGCCTTTCCATACCATTTTGTTGTCGGATAGAGTAGTACACGCTGGCTGGTCCCATTTCGCTCGCCACTACTTTGGGAATCTCGGTTGATTTCTTTTCCTGCAGCTACTTAGATGTTTCAGTTCGCTGCGTTCGCTTCTCATGACCTATGTATTCAGTCATGGATGACCCAGATGGGCCGGGTTTCCCCATTCGGATATCTACGGATCAAAGCTTATTGCCAGCTCCCCGTAGCTTTTCGCAGGCTATCGCGTCCTTCGTCGCCTGTGATCGCCAAGGCATCCACCACATGCACTTACTTGCTTGACTCTATAACTAGAGTACCTCTTTGAACCGGTTTAAAAATACTAAACCGGTTCGTTGGAGTGCTATGCAGGGTAATGCATGCACTCCAGCATAGGAACTAGACGTTTCCTATGCTACCTCTTCGGATGCACACGCCATCTACCTACTGCTGTAGCTAGCGTATACATCTCGGCTTTACCAAATTGTTAAGGAACGATACTACTCAAATACGTATTGCCTACTACATACTGCAAATTCATAACCTAGTGTTCAGATCTACTGCTCAAAATACGCAAAACTGGTGGAGGCAGACGGGATCGAACCGACGACCCCCTGCTTGCAAAGCAGGTGCTCTCCCAGCTGAGCTATGCCCCCGTATCTTCAACAGCGCTTGACTGGTGGGTCTGGCAAGATTTGAACTTGCGACCCCACGCTTATCAAGCGTGTGCTCTAACCAACTGAGCTACAGACCCAAACAAAATCCCGGACCGGATCCGGGACTGTGTGATAGTTGATAAGGGTGGGCACGAGGGACGTTTTCAAGAAAGGAGGTGATCCAGCCGCACCTTCCGATACGGCTACCTTGTTACGACTTCACCCCAGTCATGAATCTTACCGTGGTGACCGCCCTCTTTGCAGTTAGGCTAACCACTTCTGGTAAAATCCACTCCCATGGTGTGACGGGCGGTGTGTACAAGACCCGAGAACGTATTCACCGCGGCATGCTGATCCACGATTACTAGCGATTCCAGCTTCATGCAGTCGAGTTGCAGACTGCAATCCGGACTACGATTAGTTTTGTCGGATTAGCTCCCCCTCGCGGGTTGGCAACCGTGTGTGCTAACCATTGTATGACGTGTGAAGCCCTACCCATAAGGGCCATGAGGACTTGACGTCATCCCCACCTTCCTTCGGTTTGTCACCGACAGTCTCCTTAGAGTGCCCTTGCGTAGCAACTAAGGACAGGGGTTGCGCTCGTTGCGGGACTTAACCCAACATCTCACGACACGAGCTGACGACAGCCATGCAGCACCTGTGTTACCGCTCTCTTTCGAGCACTTCAGACTTTCATCCAAATTCGGTACATGTCAAGGGTAGGTAAGGTTTTTCGCGTTGCATCGAATTAATCCACATCATCCACCGCTTGTGCGGGTCCCCGTCAATTCCTTTGAGTTTTAATCTTGCGACCGTACTCCCCAGGCGGTCAACTTCTCGCGTAAGCTACGTTACTAAGGATCAATTTCCCCAACAACTAGTTGACATCGTTTAGGGCGTGGACTACCAGGGTATCTAATCCTGTTTGCTCCCCACGCTTTCGTGCATGAGCGTCAGTATTGGCCCAGGAGGCTGCCTTCGCCATCGATATTCCTCCACATCTCTACGCATTTCACTGCTACACGTGGAATTCTGCCTCCCTCTGCCATACTCTAGCTTATCAGTCACGCATGCAGTTCCCAGGTTAAGCCCGGGGCTTTCACATTCGTCTTGATAAACCGCCTGCGCACCCTTTACGCCCAGTCATTCCGATTAACGCTTGCACCCTACGTATTACCGCGGCTGCTGGCACGTAGTTAGCCGGTGCTTATTCTTCTGGTACCGTCATCTGTCAAGGGTATTAGCCCTAACCATTTCTTCCCAGATAAAAGTGCTTTACAACCCGAAGGCCTTCTTCACACACGCGGCATTGCTGGATCAGGGTTGCCCCCATTGTCCAAAATTCCCCACTGCTGCCTCCCGTAGGAGTCTGGGCCGTGTCTCAGTCCCAGTGTGGCTGGTCGTCCTCTCAGACCAGCTACAGATCGTCGCCTTGGTAGGCCTTTACCCCACCAACTAGCTAATCTGCCATCGGCCGCCCTGGTAGCGCGAGGCCCGAAGGTCCCCCGCTTTGTTCCGTAGAAATTATGCGGTATTACCCCGGCTTTCGCCGGGCTATCCCCCACTACCAGATACGTTCCGATGTATTACTCACCCGTTCGCCACTCGCCACCAAAGAGCAAGCTCTTCGTGCTGCCGTTCGACTTGCATGTGTCAAGCATGCCGCTAGCGTTCAATCTGAGCCAGGATCAAACTCTTAAGTTTAATTCCTGTTTTGCTTTCCATTACTGAAAAGCAGGTCGCACTCGATTAAGAGTGCGATGTGTTTCTTCGCGCCAACGGCAAGTTTCCCCGCAGCCGGCACGTCATCACCTCGCACCCACTCTTATCAACTATCAATTTTTAAAGAACATGTACTGCGTGTTGCGCCGCGTTTTTTGTTACTGCGCTGCGTCAACAGAAAAGCGATTATGGGGCAATTACCGGAGCCTGTCAAGCGATTTTTCTAGGTTTTCTTTTCAACGCTCAGAGTTCTCTCCGAACGCCTACAACCCCGCTCCATAAGCTCCTCAGCCGCACTTCCTCTCCGTTTTGCGGAAGAAAAAGCACAATCGAGGGGGCGAACTATACGCCTTCCTTTTTGCAATTGCTAGCCCCTTTTTATATTTAAAAAAACCCCCAAAGAGGGGATGTTTTATCCAGTCTTTGGGGGTTTTTACACTTCTATATAGATGTTGCGCAGGCGTTCAATAAGACTGTGGCGCGCATGTTGGGGTTCGTTCCTCACCACCAACCTACCGAGATGGCTATGCAAAAGGAATTCACTACACTCCACTAACCATAAGTTCTATATTTTACTTACGGCGTTTGCACGGAAAACTTATCGAGCAACCATGGTCTGAAGGGGTACGGCTTTAATTAAAAACAGACGCACTACACGATTTGTACTGCTTTGCTTGGAGCGGAAAAGGTGGCCCAGGACTGGAATATCGCCAAATAAAGGTATTTTTCTATCATTATCGGATTGAGAGTCTTGAACAAATCCGCCTAACAATAAACTTTGTCCTGGCAATAAGGTCGCTTGCGTGGAAATTTCTGCATTACGAATGCTTGGCAGGATATCGGTATCGGCTGAGTTATTCGCATTGTAGTTTCGCTCTTCTTGCCCATCTTGAATATTCAAGACTAATAAAATTTGATCTAGCCCATCGCGCTTAATAAGCCGAGGGGTTACACGCAACAGCGAGCCGGTTGAAAATTTATCGACCGAAGCAACTTTTTCCCCCACCAACTTGGTACGAAGCGTAATGTTGCGATCTAACACGGCCTGTACATTATTGAGTGTCACCACAGAGGGGCGAGATAAGACTTTGGCCTTGGCATGCTGCTCAAGCGCATTAATTTGCACCATGAAGTTATTGGCATCTCCCAGCACGGTGTTGAAATTTGCCCCGCCGCCACTATTAAACCCAATGGATCCTGGCCCCACATTTAATTGCCCAGCCCAATCTACGCCAAGCTGATCAATGTCGCTCGCATTGACATCGATAATGGCTACTGAAATTTCAATTTGTGTCGAAGGTTGGTCAAGCTGCGCAATTAGTTTCTCGTAGATCGGCATATTCACTTCTCGATCACGTATTACCACTGCGTTTTGTTGCGAGTCTGCAGAGAAAGAGGGCATGGCTGAGGTTGTGATCACGCCCCCACCCGTCACTTGCCCAGCCCCCACAGGCGTGCCCTCTCCATCAGGCGATTGACTGCGCACCATTTCGCGCAATACGGTCACCATACCCGGAACGTTCACCTTCTGATCATTTCTATAGGTATAGGAATGGTCGCTGGCTGAAGCAAAATTCAGACGAAAAACCCGAACAGTTTCTTGGTTTTGCGCCTGATTCATAATTTTTTCGTCTAGATTCTTTGCTAACTCACTGATCCGGTTAATGCACATAGGCACACCGAAAATTTCGAGTGCATTGAAGTTGGTGACCATTTTCAATGCGCAGTAAGGCTGCTCTACAGCATTGCTGTGCTTTAAGTAATCTACAAGCTTACGTGTTGTCAGATATTTGGGTGTAATGATCTGGCTTTTAGCTTCCTGTGTTTTATAGATGTAGAGTGCCTGGCCATCGTAGTAAGTGGCCAAGTTAAAAAGCTGGACAAACCGTTCCAAAATTAGATCAGGTTGTGTGTTTCGAATGGTTCCTACAAAGTAGTCTTCCACTTCAGGGCTCACTATGACTGGAATGCCATAATTTGCGCCCATACTTTTTAGTACCTCTGCTACTTTCGCGCCACGTGTAGCAATAAAGTATGGTGCCCCATTCCATGGAATATGCACGGCAGCATGCGCACTGCCCCAGGCAGATAAGGCCAATACCATTCCCAGTAACGCTCGCTTCACCTTTCCCTCTACTTACTGTTAAAACAGATATAAATGATATGAAAACCACCGTTTGACTTATAACAGAGGTCTGCTATTACAAGCATAAATATGTAACTGATGTTATGCAGGTATTCAAGAAGATTGTGGTATGCATGTTGGGGTTCGTGCCTCACCACCAACCTACGAGATGCATATGTAAAGGGTTCTATCAAACTCCACGAACCAACATGAGCATGGTAGGTTGGGGTGACGAAGGAACCCCAACATGCAGGCCATAGCGTCCTTGATGACCAGCTTACAAAATTTCAAAAACAAAGTTTAAAAGTCAGCGGTACGCATGTTGGGGTTTGTGCCTCACCCCAACCTACCGAGATGCCAACAACTCGCAGCTCTACAATATGCGTAACATCAGTATGCAAGTTTAGCGCATATAAAAAATGGCCGATTTCTGCGCAGCGAAATGCTTTAACAGAGCATGGGCCATATATGAGGCCAGACTAGCTGGCTTACAAATAAAAAAACAAGATTTATGCAAAACGCCCCACGGAGGATTTGTATAAACCCTTGTGTTTAGGGGCTCTACCCACAAAACGACTATATAAAAAACGCATCACGGATAATAATTCATCCAATGCGTGTTGGCAGCCTTCGGAAGAGAGGGCGCCTACATCATGGCGGCGCCATAACAACCAGTGAACTCCATCATATTGAAGTCCAAAATCAAAAGTTTGCTCTTGGGAAGCTAAGAGCAAGGAAATTTTATGCGCTAGATCCACCCCCTCCACGCGGCGAGGAAATGCCAGTGCCATACACAATCCCAGATCACATCGATGCATATGCCCTTTTGCACCACGGAAGGAAAATTCGGCACGCTCGCTGGACATTCTTTCGAGCTCTAGGTGAGGAACATCGTGCAAGTCAGGTAGGGGCTTACGCTCAACCATACTGTATTTCCATTTAGAGGAACCTCATATACACGCTACCTGCCCTTCCTTGGAGACCAGCCTACAAACCTCAAAAATAAATATAAAAGTTAGTGGCGCGCATGTTGGGGTTCGTGCCTCACCACCAACCTACCCATTTTTATGCGGCAGCAGCGGGAGGGGCGGCGGTCATTTTAGGTAGGGGGCCGTGATAGGTGCACCATACCGCATTGACCACGACACGCGTATGTTCTATAGCTAAAAGCTGTTGGGTATATTTTCTATAGTTAACAGGTGTACTACCCTTAGAAAGTAGTGCCTCTAGGCGCTTTTTTTCTGCTGCTAGCATCGAGGTGCATTCTTGCAGATATGCCCCTTTTGTATCTGCAGATAAATTGTCTTCTAAAACGGTTAATTGAGCCATTGTGAAATAATCTTAAAGCCCTAACGGGAAATGGACGAGTTGGCCTTCTTTTTGCAGCTCGATACCCGTTTCATCTAAGCGCGTAATCGTATAACCACTAGGCAGTGCACTGCCTGCTTGAACGGTCATCCCATTGGCTAATTGCAAGGCAGCGCTTTGCCGATTGCCACTAAAACTCACGATAGGAGCGGGGAAAATACCTGCTTCTTGCTTAAGCGCAGGGATATTTTGATAAATGACGCGTAAGGCCACTCTTTGCCTAGTAGCCCCCTCTGCAAGCTCGGGTGCTTTGCCTGGCTCGCCAGTAAAAGGTTCAGGTGTTTCGTAGGGACGCAAGACTTCTTTCAGCACTTGTTGTTGCGCGTCATCGAGTTGGCCGGTTACCGTCAACACATCATCTTGCCGAGACAGGCTTAATTTGGACAATAAACCACGCTCACGCAAGGCTAAAATTAAACCCGATAAGGATGCTTCTGCATCATTGTGTACTGTCCATTCAAGCAAACCTGGTAATTTATTGAGCTGCTTGGTCACTTTTTGCCACCGGGCATCTGCTCTAATATTTCCAGCAATGACTACCGCTCCTAATCGGGTGCCGGATGTCACACGGATATTAGGATAACCGTGCGCTTGAAGTACATACCCAACCGTGCGCTGCAAATCGTCCTGGCAGAGCACTTCATTTTGATAGGCGGTTCCGGACTCTGTGAGTCTATGCAAAAACGGCTGTAATTTATCTGCTTCCCAGCACTCACCTGTCAGCTTAACGGTTCCGCTTTTATCTCGCTCTATTTTTACACCAGACAAGCCAGTTTTGGATAAGGATTCGCGATAGCGCTCTAGACTGAAAGGCTCCGAAGGCAGCACTACCGAGGCACGAAGCTCTTGGCTAGCATAGGCCAATGCAAAAACAATCGCCGCTGCAAGGCTCCCGGGCAACGCTACGCCAAATATTCGAAGCCAGCGCCTCCCTTCTTTTGCCTGTTTAGTATGCGAAGGCAGCGCGTGCTCGCCCATCAACGCATCTATCTCATGCGTATTCGTAGGATCTTTCCTAAAATTAAACCAACCCTTATTTTTTGATTCTAGTTGGAGCGATTCTTCAATGGCATCCAAATCGTCCTCTGCGTCCCCATCAGCTGATGGGGATGGAGCCATCTCTTCACCCACACGCCCAAGCACGAAAATGCAGCCCCCGACAGTGACTGTCTGACCAGCTTGCAAGGCTATTTGTTCTGTTTTTACTAGTTGACCATCGACCATGCAGCGCATATCGACTGGACGAAGGAGCACACCGTCTTCGCTTACACTCAATGCAATATGCCCACTGCTTCCTTCTTCCGCAGTAGGCATAGCTCCGAGCATATCAATGTCCCACTCACTACCTGAACCAACCGTTACCTCACCTTGTGGTAAATGGAGTTCCTGCTTATTGAGCAAGCCACTTTGAAACAGTAATTTCCATGTAAAACGAGTTGTCATAACGGCTAACCTTTGTCCAGCCAAACTTTGGATATGCGCCTGGCGTTGTTACGCAAAGCGACCATTTTTAATTTTTAGGATTATAAGCGCTCTAAGGCATTTTAACGAAATGACTTTGGACTCGCATGCAGAGTAAGGAGAATCTCAAAAAGCAGCCTTCCACACCCCTCAGCTTATCAAAGCGAAGCTGAGCGCATGAAAGGCTTCAAGACTATCCCTGGCGAAATAAGCCATTAAACACTAAATGGCACTTTATATACCGCACTGAGGCTACGCAATGCTTCTTCAAGCGTTGTACAGGCTTTGCTAATCAATGAAGACATCTGGTTTGCTAATTCTTTCAAACGATCGCGTGATTCACGGGTTACGTTGTTGATGGTGCTTTTGGTGTCAGCCATTTCGCATTCCTGTTGGCCTTCTGTTCTGCCAGGGGCATTACGCCATTCGGGAATGGTCTCAATTAAACTGTTATGCCCACCAACTATTGACCTTAAAGCATCCATCATCACACTAGATGGGGCGCTGCCGCCCATAAGCCCCCAACCAGCGGCACCACCGAATAGAGTGACTGCTGCTACACCACCAACAACCTTCCATTTATTTACCGCTTGGGTTGCATCTAAAGTGTGCTTTAAACCTGCAAGTTTGTCTTTTAAAGCAGAAAAAGCCTGTTCAATATAGATTTGCCCGGATAGCGCTTCTACTTTCATATTGCTATCACGCATGAGTCCTGCAGCTTTTTGCGCAATTTCAAGCACGATGCGCATAATAGCTACGATGGAGGCATTCATCCACTCCATCTCAGCCAAATCATTAGCAGTAAGTTGAATTTCAGAAAACCGTTTAGTAGCCAAAGGCTTTGTTTCTGCTGAAATATTTTCGCGGGCATGCAGTGGCATGGTAGAAACTAAAGTGTTCATTATTGATCCTTCATTGCGTTAGCGCATTTTTTGTTTCAGGTAACTATTTTTAAATCGTCTAAAAAACGAAAAATAGCATTCGTATCGAAAAAATCTTATCTAATAAGAGCCAGCGCATCAATTGCTTTTCTCTTGGCTTCTATAAATTGTGTAACCCATTCCACAATATCTTTTAAAATTTTCCCCATCTCTTGGGTATTTTTTTCCAAATCTTCCAATTTGTCCGTAATGGCTTTCTGGGTCAACAACTGCTGCACTTCTCGCTCAAGTTTCAGTTGCGCATTTAGTGTATTAGCCAAATAACTAGCTTCTGCTGCATAGTATCCAATCACACCGCTAGCAGCCATTTCGGCACTCCGCATAAGCATGCTTGATATGAAAGCATATTTAAATTTCGGGGTATCCCATATAAGCTCCTTACCAAGCGCTGCGGATAATTCTTTATTAAAAATCTTCGAATATTCAAGCGCTTGTTTACTTTCCTGCACAATTTGTGCTTGTTTATGCGCTGCTTCTATTACCTCATCGATCTTTTTTAAATCGAAATTCTGCCAACGGACACGTTTTAGTGCCTCTTTCAAAGTACTGACGAATTCAGGGCTAGAGAGGCTTTGTATACTGGGCGCGGGTCTTGCAGCCTCTGCAGCCATAACTAGGTCTTCAGCGAGCTTAGTGCTTTCCGTTACTATAATGCTTCCATCAGCCATTCGCTCAAGAGTATCAAGCTCAAGTACAGTATATCTTTCTGCTGCAGCACCCTTTCGCAACGCATTCCAAATACCATGTACAGAAAATTTACTGGCAGAATCTGTAGGGGCACTTAACATACGTGCTATTTCTTTATTTATAGCTATTTCTTCAGCGACTTCAGTAGCAACTTCTCCGATTGTCGTAAGAGTGCCCACGCTTTCCACCACTGCACCCTTAATACCAAAATATCCAACGCCCATTACCGCCAAATCGGCTGCGAACGCAACGCTCGTAAATGTAATCTCTACATAACCTGAAACATCTATACCTTTTTGCAAATCTTTTACAGCTTTTGCCTCACCTTGTGAGGCTGCATGTATCTGTGCACCTTGAAGCCCTGCTTTGACCATAGAGGTCGCAGCGCCCATTAACATTAATACACCTGAAACTCCACCAAACGTCAACAGGCTTCCTCCAACAGCAAGAATAGGGAGAATTGACAGGGTTCCTACAAGTGCAGATAAAGCGCCTAGGCAAACCGTGGTTATTAATCCTGACCAACGCTGATGATTACGCTCGTTTTCAGCAACCTTACTTTGCTCCTCGTACAGCTTAATCTGCCGCTCATTACTCATATCACGGGCAGCTTGCATCGCTTTTAACGCATTCTCTGAGCTAACGTGTATCAACACACGCTTACCGACCAAAAATTCTTGCAGTGCAAACAACAAACTCTCGACAGACAAGCCTTCTGAGCGGGCCTGAAAAGAAATTTGAGTGAATGATTCTTTTTTTGCCTCAGGAAGCTCCGCGCGCGCGCTGGTTTGTAGTTGCGTAATGATAGAAGACAGGGAGGCCTGTGCCTGGGTGGGCGTGACGATCTCTTCGCCTATATTCGGCCAGCGTTCAAAAGCAACAGAGCGCTCCTCTTTACCTCGGTATGGCGAATCGGAGTCTTTCTCCAATACATATAAATCTGTCACGCCTTCCTGTACAAAAGGTACAGGCATATTCATAGCGCCATCGATTGTCTCTATGCCACCCATCAACCTAGAAGGCATAACAGAAGCAGGAAATGCTCGCGTCAGTGATGTAGAGTTTTCTAGCATTTTATCCCTTTAAACCCAAAACAGCTTGCCATGACACGGTATATGGCATGGAGCGCTCTGTAATCAAAGCACTTTTTGAAGCAAGCCGGTGCAATAAAGCAAAACACATTTTCATTGCGCAACTGCAGGAGGAAGCTGCTCTAGCAAGTGCTGCGCTTTTTTTTGAAGTGCTTGGCATTGAATCTGATAAGACTCAGATGTCGTACTTTTATTTACCTCCGCATCCGCTTCGGGATCACACTGCACTACCCCTGTAAGCGCGCGTCGAGCGCTGTTTACATCCCCTAGTTTTTGATAGCTTGAGGCTGCGTGATAAAGGGGCCTTGGGTCTGTGCGCCTTATTGCGCTTGCCCGCGAGAAATAAAACAAAGCTTCTTGATGTAGGCCTTGCTTTTGTCGGCACAAACCCAGCGAAAGGGCGTAATCAAAATTGAAGGCGTCGAGCAATAACAAAACATATAACAACTCATCTGCTGTTTTTACATCTCCGCGATCTGCACATTGGCAGGCATACACATACAGCATTTGCATATGCTCTGGCTCAATTTCTGCTTGCGTATGCACATTACTTATTTTGGCAAGCAATTCAGCAAGTACCGTTGCCTCTTGCCCCATATCTATACCCGCAAGGCTTCAATGATGCTGCGTAAAGTTTTGTAAGTCGTTGTAATCATATTGGTTAAACCTTCTTGGTAATTGCTAAAGGTTTGCGTGAAAGCAGTCACTTTGGTTTGTAGCTGTGCGTTAAAGTCGGTTTTCTTTTGTGCTTCATTTTTGAGAGTTTCTTTAAGCATAACGAGCTCAGGCTGGGTCATTTCTCCTACTTTATCTACCCCCCCTTCAGGTTTTTGCTTAAGCCAATCATCAATACTTTGGTTATTCACCTTAATATTATTTTCTCTCATGAAGGCGAATAAATTCTCCATACGATCTTTTTCGCCTTTCTCACTTCCTTCCGACCATTCAAATTTCTTTTCAGGGCCTGCAGCTACCATTTCCATCCATTTGGTATGCAAATAATTAGAAAGATCGGTAATATTTCTTGCTATTGAGGTACTGCGCTCTAAATCATCTACTAAGGCTGACAGCTGCATTTGTACGAGATTTCTCAAATTCTCGAACACACGTTGTATCCGGCCAAAAATATTCTCTCCGGCAATTCTAGTGTTTGTATATTTGGGCTGATCCACAGCGCTGGAGAGAGAGAGGTTATGCTGAGTATCCTTAGCATTTATTGCTTCTTGATATACAGGGGGGGAAGTTATTACATCCGAATAGCTTGGCAACATGTCTTCGCCAACATTAAGAGCAGAAAAATCTCCTGTACTCGCCGCCGATTTTGCCTTCACCAAATCTTGTTGCTCTAAATCTTGTCTAGTCTTAGAAAACAAACTATGCAGTTCTTGCGTTGTTTTACTTGCTGCCTGTACAGGAGCCATGGCTGCAGACAGTTGTTTCAAACTTTCTGCAACGCGCGCATCTGAAGCTGCTTCTAGCTTTTCATTCGATTGCTGCGCATTCACCCCTCTGACTGCTAGATTGGGCATGCTCTTATGATCATTGAGCGCTACATTGAGAGCTTGAGTCATACAAAAATTCCTGAAAGGAAAATAATATAAAAATAAGAAAGAGAACAAAAAACTGCCTAAAGCAGCGCAGAAAATGAAACCTGCGATGCGCTATCACTAAAGGCTAAACAAAATGTTTTGTCTTTTTTCTCTTTGAAACAGGTGCAACAGCATCTGTCTTTTGTAACTGGATTGCGTCCTGTGTCTGCTCTGTAGCGGCTTCGCCCAAAGCCACATCCGCGTTAGGAGCGAATAATTCAACCTGCTCAGACAAAGCTGGAGCATCGCTATCTGGAAAAGATTGCACTGCTTGAAGGACACCTTGAAACTCTTCATGCAAGCCTACAACTTGTTGCGTATAGCTGATCATTTTTTTCACGCTATCTCGCATCCCTCCTTCCCACGCTTTTTGGAGCGCTTCACCCGCTTCTTGGGTGGCAGGATCTCCATTGGCGCCCTCCATTAGTGAGCGGACTTCTTTGGGAAATTGTTCAAAGCGTCCAATTAATGTTTTAAGCGCATCAAGCTGCCTATCTAATTCTTGTAGATCTGGTTCCGCTACTTCTGTCATTGCGCTGTTCCTCCAGTTTTAGTTTAGTCACGATGCAGTAAAACACGTGTTGCGCTTAATTTTCTGCGCAATCAATCGGTCTGGATTCCAAGCAAGGCGGCATTATAGTAGGGTCGCTTCATTTTGAATCAGGTATTCACCTTAGAATTATTCCGACCCTACCAAATAGCTATTTTTAAGCAAAACAGCGCTTACCTATTTATTTAGGGCCCTTTTGATGGCGCACCCTGCAATAGCTTCTCTCTTTTCAGAAAATGCTTATCTGCTTCAAAAGCATCACTTTTTGGGATGTACGATCTGCTCAATCGCTTTACTTATCTCATTTAAACATTCGAGCACTTCTACTAGATCGGCTTGTTTTGCAGCGTGCTCGGCTTCTTGCACCGCAGATTCGAGCTTCCATGCTGCAAATTGTCCCGCTATGCCTTTCATTTTATGTAGCTCAGATAAGAGGGCATCGAAATCTGCGCATTCAGCACTTTTTTGAAGCAAGGTGTATAGGCAGTTTATTTCTTCGTGGAATCTAAGCTCTAGCTCACGGCTAAACCCGTGCTCAGAAGAAGTATTTTCTGTTTCAGGTGCCGCTTGGTTAAACCAGGAGGCGGGTTCTAGCGTTATGCCCCGCGCCAGCTGATAGTCCATCACTTTGAGCAGCGCGTTGGCTAGCATTTTCGGAACGATGGGTTTGGGTAGGAAATCATTTGCACCTGCATTTAAAAATATCGCCTTTTCATCCTCAAGCACGCCCGCTGAAAGTGCAATGATATAGACCTCGGAATCTAAAATAGGTTCCTGCTCAGCTCGAATTCGTCTTGATGCCTCTAACCCACTCATGCCCGGCATTTGTCCATCTAGCAAAAGGGCATCAAAGATTTCTGTGCTGAGCGCTTCAAAAGCTTGAGAAGCACAACTTACGGACTTTACTTTGTGGCCTAGTCTTCGCAGCATAATTTCGAAGATTTCTAAATTGACAGGTACATCATCTACGACCAGTAGATTCAAAGTATAAGGCTGACACTTAAATTGAGGTTCGGGCTTGGTTACTTCTACTTGCCCGACCACCATTCCTAATGTGGTGACTAAGTCTTCAAAAAGCAAAGGAAGACCATATAAGGTGGCTATTTTTTTAGACAGTTTAGAGCCATCTGATGAAATTTGAGGAGGTGCAAAGCGCGCTGACAAGGGTCCTAGATTGAGGCTTACTAGTATTGGACAGCATTTTTGTAGATCACGCGCTTTTTCTGAGGCCACTCTAGTACGAATAGCATTGGCCAATTGCCGCTGTACTTTTGGCCCCACACGCTCATCGCACCATACCGCATCAATAGGGGTGCTGTTTTCATCTAAAAGTATAGCTATCGCATCGTCTACTGAATCTAGTAGCGTCCATGTAACACCCAAGCGTTTAAAGCCATTGGATAAAGCGGGCGGCAAATCGGGGCCCATGTAGACAATCAGAATATGTATGCCAGAAAATGCACGCCATTTAGTTTGAATGCGTTGCTGTACTGCTGCATCAGCGCTTTGTACGGGCAATATCACTGTAAAGGTAGTGCCTTCTCCCTGCACGCTCTGCGCCTGTAGCTCTCCGCCCAAAAGCTCTGTTAACTGCTTACAAATAGAAAGCCCAAGCCCTGTGCCGCCAAAGCGACGGGTAATCGACGCATCCGCTTGTATAAAGGGGTCAAAAATATGTTGTATTGCTTCGCTGGAAATTCCAATTCCCGTATCTACAATACGCACGATCAAACGCGGCGCAAGCTCAGGACTCCCTTCGTGGCTTTTAAACGCTACTTCAACTTTCACGCTCCCAGCATGTGTAAATTTGATCGCATTGCCTAATAAATTCGTGATGACTTGTTGAAATTTCGTTGCATCTGAAACTACATAAGTAGGGACATCGGATGCTATATTGAGCTCTAAACGCAGCCCTTTTTCATGCGCTTTGGGAATAAATACTTC
Organism: Mycoavidus cysteinexigens; assembly: GCA_031963365.1. Lineage (GTDB taxonomy): Bacteria > Pseudomonadota > Gammaproteobacteria > Burkholderiales > Burkholderiaceae > JASSUD01. The sequence goes on along the minus strand of JASSUF010000013.1, from coordinate 8,771 downwards.
CACCACTTTGTCAAAGAAAGCCAGCAGATCAAAAGGCCCTTTATTGATCGCCACACTATTGGATTCAAGCCGAGAAAAATCAAGGATCTCGTTGATAATGGAGAGCAAAAGTTCGCCGCTTTGTTTGGCAACCAAGCAATAGCGCTGTTGCTCTGAATTGAGCGGAGAGTCCACTAGTAGACTCAACATGCCAATGACCCCATTCATGGGTGTGCGGATTTCATGGCTCATATTGGCTAGGAACCGGCTCTTTAATTCATTCGCTCGTAATGCTTCTTTTCGAGCCACTTCCAGTTCGGCAGTCCGTTCACGTACTTGACGTTCCAGCGCGCCATACTGCGCATCCACTTCATCTAGCAAAGAGTTATAGGCTGAGGCAAACCGACCAAATTCGTCGATTCTTTTATATTCCAAGCGAGGTCGCACCGCACTCAAACGGCCTTTATCGATATCAGCAATGAACGCCAAAAGGGGTTTGGCTAAAATTTGGCTCACCACCAAATACAGGCTTAAACACACCACAACGAGGCCAATCAATCGGATAGGCAATGTGTCATAAAATGGAGCCCATGCTTGTGCCTCGAGCACCTCGTTTGCAATGATCGCAGCAAAGTACCAATCAATTCCTGCCAGCTGAACGACATACGCTTTTCCATCTTTTAAGGAAAGATACTGTGGGAAAGATTCATTTTTGCGTACATCGGTTACTAATTTTTTTAAGATTTCCGGAGCGAAATAACGAGCCCCTGCGTCACTCAAAGGCAAAATAACTTCACCAGACTGCGTAAGTACAAAGCTGCTAGCTTCTAGGGGAAAAAGCAATAAATGCTTTTTAATTAAGGTATGGAGTCTTAAACTATGTCCAGCAAGCATAGTAGGCCGCCCAAGCGCATCGCGCTCTACAGCCACCACAGAAATCATCCAAGTTTTCCAGAATGGGTCAAAAAATAATGGTCCCCACACCACTTGCCCCTTGGTAAGCGCCGCTTTTTTTCGCAAAGCGGCAATCTGTTTAGAGCGTGCACGGGCATAAGCGGTAGATACAGGCCGTGGAAAATGAATAGCCGTGCCTTCTGCTGCAAAATCGAGAAAAGTATCTCCTGCTGATGTCGTTGCTGTGCCCAGCATTTTGGCAGCCCGACTTGCCTTTTTAATAAATAAGGCGTGGTTTGCGCTACGCTCTTTTTGTTTTGGGAAAAAAACAACAGGTCCTCCAGCTAACGGAAGATCTTGCTCTTTCTGATCTGCTAGTACTTTCCAGGCAGCCAGTAAGCGACTCGCATCTTTGCTCGTCTTTAACAAATTGTCTTCGGTCATATTCCATGTGTTTATAACGCCCCGTCTTAAATCTGTCAGCGCTTCATCACGGGCTCTTTGATAGGTTTGTATACCAATCAAAACCCCCGAGACGATGCTGACCAGAATGGTCAAAAAAATCACGACAACCAGGATGCGAAAAACAATCGAATTTTTCACTGCGTATTCTCGTATGATGTGGCGCAAAAATAATCTGTTACTTTTCATGTCTCTCAAGATCTGTATTAGAACAGATTCTAAGAACGCTCCTAGGAACAGCTAGTGTCTATCTCTAACCCTCACGACTCTCTGTCATCTAATCGCGCCTTGGTCCTCTTTTCAGGTGGGCAAGATTCAGCAACCTGTCTGGCTTGGGCGCTTCGCCATTACGAACACGTCGAGACAGTGGCCTTTGATTATGGACAGCGCCACCATGTCGAGCTGGATTGCCGCCATACCTTTCGCACAGCGTTAATAGAGCGCTTCCCACAGTGGCAAAATGCGCTAGGGCAAGATCACTTAATCGAGCTCCCTATGCTGGGAGCGATCAGTCAAAGTGCCATGACCGAAGAGGTAGCGATTACAGAAGATGCTACCGGTTTACCCAATACCTTCGTTCCTGGAAGAAATCTTTTATTCTTCACGCTTGCCGCCGCATTAGCCCACCAACGCAAGTGCCGTGTGCTGGTAGGCGGAATGTGTGAAACTGATTATTCCGGCTATCCTGATTGCCGAGATGACACGCTGAAAGCTTTGCAAGTCACCCTCAATTTAGGCATGGGCACCCGCTTTATAATTGAAACTCCGCTGATGCGACTCAATAAGGCGGGCACTTGGGATCTAGCACAGCAGCTGGGAGGCACGGCACTGGTAGATCTTATTCGCACCCATACCCACACCTGTTATTTGGGTGGGCGTGATGTATTACATGCATGGGGATATGGTTGCGGTAGCTGCCCAGCTTGTGTATTACGCCAACGAGGCTATGAAGATTTTTTAAAGAAGAGTGCAGCACATGTATAGCGTTAAAGAGATTTTTTACACTCTGCAAGGCGAAGGAATCAATGCGGGGCGTGCCGCTGTATTTTGCCGTTTTAGTGGTTGCAATTTATGGTCCGGGCGAGCACAAGACCGATCAAAGGCCGCGTGTACCTTTTGTGATACCGATTTTGTAGGAACGAATGGGCTGAACGGGGGGAAATACACTGCATCCTCCCTCGCTCAAAAAATTGCCTCACTATGGCCCGCTACGCCTTCTGGCAATAACGGATCTCGCTTAGTGGTTTGCACAGGGGGAGAGCCTTTATTGCAACTCGACGCTCCTCTTATAGAGGCACTACACGCGCAGCAGTTTGAGATTGCAATCGAGACCAATGGCACCTTGCCCGTACCTGCTGGAATTGACTGGGTTTGTGTTAGCCCTAAAGCAGGCAATCCCCTGGTTGTATCTAAAGGCAATGAATTAAAAGTGGTGGTTCCGCAGGCACATGCCTCTTTAAAAGAGTACGAAGCGCTTGAATTCGACCATTTTTTAGTTCAGCCTATGGCTCCTCTGAATGGTTTTATGCCCAATGAACCAAACGCACGATCTGCAATTGATTTTGCCATTGCATGGTGTAAAGACCATCCTCGCTGGCGGCTGTCTTTGCAGACACATAAATATTTGAATATTCCGTAGGGCGAGTCCTCAATTGTCCCAAAGGGTTCATATTTGGGGGAGCAGGAGCGCAGGATCCGGATGTACTTAAGTACTGCGAATACCTGGCACCCCACGACCCCGAAGATGGGCCCTTTGGGGCAATTGAGGATTCGCCCTAGGGCATGTCTTCAAAACTTTCTTTCTTTGACTCTTACTTCTTTTAAATGCTGTGCTGACCATTACCCGCAAACTTGAATTTGATGCAGGGCATCGCATCCCCGATCATCGCAGCATGTGTCGCAATGTGCACGGACATCGGTATGTACTTGAAATCACCCTAATGGGCACACCGATAAAGACTCCCGGGGCTTCTGACCGGGGCATGGTGATGGATTTTGCACAAGTCAAAACGCTTGCCCTCGAACATTTGGTTAACCTGTGGGATCACGCGTTTCTGGTGTACCAAGGTGATCAGCCTATGCGCGCGTTTCTCGACTCATTGCCCGACCATAAAACCGTTGTCTTAGAGTGCATTCCTACCGCTGAAAATTTAGCGAGCTTAGCTTTTAATACCTTGTCTCCACTCTATGCAGCCCATTATGGGACGCAGCTCAAACTGAGTCGAGTACGGTTATATGAAACGCCCAATTGCTGGGCGGAAATCAACGCTGTCTGACTACTTTATAGGCAGGTCTTAAAAAGCCCGTGGTCAGCATGTTGGGGTTCCTTCGTCACCACCAACCTACCGCATCCAGAGACTGGCTACCCGATTTTGAAAGAGGTCTAATGCGCTCCTGTGGCTTTACGCACAGGCATAACCACTTTCAATGTTTGGCCACTTGAAAAAGTCAGAAACAATGTCACTTGATTACCAGGCACTACTTTTTGCTTTGGGTGTAGCAGCATAAGATGGTACCCCCCTGGAGCTAGTGCAACTTGGCTATGCGCTGGGAGCGGGAGTGCTTCTATTTTCCTCATACGGCTTACCCCACCTTCATTCAGGCTTTCGTGTATGGCAACACGACCATAGTATTTGAGGCTAGAGGCGGAAACCAGATCTACAAGCGCTGGGCTGGAATTATTAAGCGTCATATAGCCAGCAGCCATACCATTTGGGAGTAAGCGCACCCATGCTGATCCTTCGATGACGGTCACTTGACCTTCGACCGGGTCCGACGCGACCAACTGGGCATGTGCTTGCATACCCACAAGCAAGAGCACGGCTGACATCAAGCAGCGCGCTACATTTGCAAAAATACAGCCTTTAATTTTCTTCATGGTATGGAGTCCTGGAGAGTTGGCGCACATCGTGCGCAATTTTAGTAGCAGAATCACTAGAGGTTGCGATTAACCGTGCTCGGCCTGCTTTATCGAAAATATACACAGCAGAACTGTGCATCACCTCATACTGATTATCACTATCTGGTTTACTTGCTTCATAAGCCACTCTATAACGCTTTGCAAGTGCCTCAATCTGCGCATGGGAACCTGTTAATCCAACAATATGCTTGGGATCAAATGCATGCACATAGTCATGCAATTGGTTGGGGCGATCACGAGCAGGATCAACGGAAATAAACAAAATACGCACATCTTCCGCATCTTGTACGCCCAACAGCGTAATGGCTTGCATTAAACGCGACAGTGTTTCTGGGCACACATCTGGGCAATAGGTATAACCAAAATAAACTAACGCCACTTTACCGCGGTAATTTTTCTCAGTAACTTTAATGTCTTGGTCCGAGGTTAAAGAAAAACCAAGGTCTGGTAGGTGTCCCTGTACTTTGGTCAATTCCCAGCTATATTGACTATTAGAGGAGCGCTTGCATGCCACCATAGTCAAGGTTGCACTACATAAAAAAACTACTGCGACATAACGAAAAATACTTGCCAAAGTGCGTGTTAAGCCAAAAGGGATGGAAGGAATCCAACGTGCATAAGTCATGTCATCGTCGCCTTGTGAGAGTAATAAGAATACCTTGCCAATGAAAGTCAGCGTTTTATAACATGCGATTCATCCAATTTGAGTTCTTTCCAGGTGAAAAGGGTATCTAAAATCGAGTTATTCTTACCCAACAAGGAATGCTCTTCTGTGACACCTACTGCGACTTATATAGCTTCAGCCTTTATTCCTCCTGCCGTGGCGGGACTCGCTTATGGCTTAGTTAAATGTCTAAGAGAACGTGCGCGCTCCAATCTCAGCGACAACGCGCCAGATCTAGAAGCACCCGCTCTCGTTAACCGTGGGCATAGCGGGTTATCTTTTCATATCAATGGTTACCACCCCACCACGGTCACGATCAATAATGTGACCTATGTACAGGCTGAATGTGTAATAGAAAATCCTGCAGTAAGCTATCCCATTCTGAGCGCTACGCCCAGCACATCCCAAAACTATCAAACCTTTCCTCAGGCTGCTATTGCCTAAATAAAACCTGCAAATGCATGCTAAAAGCGATGATTTAAAATTTAAAGTCGGTGGTATGCATGTTGGGGTTCGTACCTCACCACCAACCTACAATGAACGGTAGGTTTAGCCTTACTTTATGCGCTTTAAAAACCACTCTTATAAACAAAGCAGAATATGCAGGCAGGCATTACAGAATTTATACGTTAATCCTTCCTCCATACTTCGCAGCTTATACAGCTCACGCATAAATTCTTACCAGTAGGCAATAAATGTCTTAGGGCGTGCCCTACGTGCGAAGCAGAATATTTGAACTGGGATTACAGAATCTGAAGCTCATTTTTCCTCGTACTTCCCTCTACTATTGAGCATTCTCTATAAATGGCTTGCCCAACTCCCCCTTTTACAATTTAAGAATACTGCATGACTTCCACACGCCATTGCCAACTTTTTTCTTCCATTCAGAACGCAGTTACCAGTTTATGGAGAAATACAGGCACTTCTCAATCTTCTTCTAGTACTCCCTTAGAGCCCACTACCAGGGCTCCATCCACTCATAGGGATGCTTTTTCTCTACGACGTTCAATGTCTTCAAGCAGAAGTACTGCGACATCTTTGCAAACAGCTTTGTATGCTTATCCAAAGTCGTCTGCTATGTATTTTCATTCCAATCACAGCAGGAATTTTTCTGCAACCAGCGCCGAATCCTTAAATATACATGGAGAAGGATCCTCTTACTCTCCAGGTAGGATGCAGCGAAATAATCATGGCTATCCCACTCCAGCGTCGTCTGTCACCTACGCGCATTCCAACCACAGCAAGACTTTCTCTATAAATAGTACGCAGTCTTTTAGCCACCATAGTGAAGCATCCTCTCATGCAGCACACAGAGCGCAAAACCAGGCATATACCTACATGCCCCTGCAAGAACCGGCGCCCACCCATCAACGAACACACAGCAAACCTTTTAAACTGACTATTAAGACGACAGACCTTCAGCATATATTAGAAAAATGCCGTTCACCCAAAAGCACTAAATCGCAGAAAAACCCCGAGCAATTTTGGCCAGGGAGCAAACCTTGCTCCAAGTCTGCATCTATGGATAGGAATAAGGGAAATTTATCGCCAACTAGCATGACTAGCCAAAGTAGTAGTAGCTCGCATAATCTGTACACGCCAGCTTACCCACCTTCGGCATATAGTGAATCTCGCCACGATATCTATACTATTGATGAAGCGCTATCACCAATCTATTCCAATAAGGTCAATAACGATAGTCTGGTTAAAATCGTCTCTTCAGATCCTGTAAAGCAAATGCAGTACTCTGTTTCAAAGCAGGTTATTGTAAATCCACAACAGCCCATTGAGCGCCCAGCATCTGCACTTACCCAAGGTAGAATAAGCGTTTTAGATTTTTACACGCCTTTTCTTAATACATTCGAAGATATAGCGGAGGATAAAGATGAATGTGCTGCAGCTATGCCCTCAATAGCACCTCACCCTGGCTTTAACAGTAGCGCAGAATCTTTATTCCACTATACCGCTCCCAATACTTCTAGAGACCATTTAGCCAGCAACGGAAAATTTACTGCTCCATCCAACAGGGAGCTTCCCGTCATTCCTCCACGCAAGGGATCTTTGACAAGTGATATCTCTAAACAGATTCCTGCTATTAAGGAAAGCTCTTTTGAAGAAAGCCTTTCATTAGATTTAATGCTCAGCCAAGAAATCAATGCACTTGAAAAACAGCTTTGCGATAGGCAGGATTTTGCCGCCACACTGAAACTTGCTATAAATATGGCCTAAGCATTTTTTCAACGCCTCAAAGACTCTATTGAAGGTTAAAACCCGCGCGTATCTGAAAATAGCGCGGGTTTTAACCTTTTTTAATTAGTGCCAACTAACATTCAACGATATTGACCGCTAACCCTCCTCTAGAAGTCTCTTTATATTTAGTTTTCATATCCGCCCCCGTCTCACGCATGGTTTTAATCACCGAATCCAGCGAGATGTAATGGGTGCCATCGCCTTGTAGAGCAATACGAGCAGCATTTAATGCTTTTACTGCACCCATTGCATTGCGCTCAATACAGGGGATTTGGACCAAGCCTCCAACAGGATCACAGGTCAGGCCTAAATTGTGTTCCATACCGATTCAGCAGCATTTTCAATCTGTTCTACCGTCCCGCCTAATACTGCAGCTAGCCCGCCTGCAGCCATAGAACACGCTACCCCGACTTCGCCTTGACACCCAACCTCTGCTCCTGAGATGGATGCATTCAGTTTATAAAGAATGCCGATAGCACCCGCGGTTAAGAGAAAATCTTGTACGCCCTGTATATTCGCGCCCGGAACAAAGCGCTGGTAGTAGTGCAATACAGCGGGCACGATGCCGGCAGCGCCATTGGTTGGCGCAGTTACTACGCGCGCGCCTGCTGCATTTTCTTCATTGACCGCCATGGCATACACATTAAGCCAGTCCATACTCTGTAACGAGTCTGGTACCAACTGGCGCGCTTGCGTTGCATCTGTATTTTTAATATCGCCAAGAGAGGCCTTGTTTGCGCAGAGGGTTTGGTATAGCTGGGGTGCTCGCCGTTTAACATTAAACCCTCCGGGCAGCACGTTTTGAGCATCTGGATTATCGATTCCACAACCTCGTTTTACGCAAGTTTGCATCACTTCCCAAATATGCAATAAACCTGCTTGCACGGCGGATTCAGAGCGCCAAACACACTCATTTTTCATCATCAATTGCGCAATGGATAGGCCTGATGCATTGCATAATTGCAATAATTGTCGTGCACTCGTAAAAGCGTAGGGCACCTCTGCATAGGTACTTAATAGTTTGTCATTTGAAGCCCCTGCGCTAACGACAAACCCTCCTCCTACTGAGAAGTAAGTCATTTCCTTCAAAAGCTCCCCTTGCGCATCCATAGCCCGGAAAGTTAATGCATTAGGGTGCTCTGGTAGGGTTTTTCTAGAAAAAATAAGCTGTGTCTTTGAAGTAAAAGGCACTGCGTGGTAGCCCAGCAATTGAAGGATTCCCGTCTTTCCTATAGCGTTGAGTATGGCTGGAATGTTTGAAGGTTCAATCGTATCTGGAGCTTCTCCTGATAGCCCAAGGAGCACGCCTCGATCTGTACCGTGCCCTCGTCCAGTAGCGCTTAGCGACCCGAAAAGCTCAATACGCACAGAGGCGGTATTTTGTAGCAAGTTTTCTTGCTCCAAACTCTGTGCGAATAGCAATGCAGCGCGCATTGGCCCTACTGTATGTGAGCTGGATGGGCCGATCCCTACTTTAAAAAGATCAAAAACACTCACTGCCATGCTATTTCCTTTAGGGTGTTTTATGCTTTTTTGGCTTTGGTGTTATGCAGGGATTCAAGAAGGCGGTGGTATGCATGTTGGGGTTCGTGCCTCACCACC
>JASSUF010000235.1:0-1510 GCA_031963365.1 Mycoavidus cysteinexigens | reverse complement strand
TGCCGGGTGGTGTGGCAGGGGTGCAGCCTCAGAAGGCTGCCCCCTATGCCGATGCGTAACAATAGCTAGCATCTTTAATGCTATTTTTTGTCTTGCTTCAATATCCCTAAATTCTGTGTTCCTTCTCTAGCGTTTTTCCATTCAACTCTCTCCCTATAGGGGTTTCCCTCAAATTGTCTAGAAATAAGACTGGATTAGACCTATACCAAGGCTATTATTTCTTTCAGTTACTTAAAAGTTACCTATTTCTCAACATGAAAAAAACGTGTAAAAAACGTGAATGCATGTCGCTGTACACCGTGTTTTTTGGCGTTATGAGACTGTAAATATTAGGTTGCGCTGTCTCTAAAAAGTTATTAAAAATCAACAGGTTACGATATTAATCGTAGGCGAGGATTGCAGTCTCTTAATCCGTAGGTCGAGCGTTCGAGCCGCTCACGACCCACCAAGAATATCCTTTAAAATCAATGGGTTACACGGGCTTTAAGAATTTTTAAAATTCCAGTGCAAACGCAAACGTGACTAAAACGTGACCAAATATATTACGTTTTGGTCACGTCGCTCTATCCAATATCCTATTCAGCCTTCCAGATACCTGGGCTAGATGATCTAGCAGAAAAGTGTGCATACCGCCGCACCATCATCGATGATTGCCATCCACCCAGCTATTGCAGCTCTGAGAGGGTAGCCCCTTTCCATCACTAACCAAGATGCCCAGGTATGCCGCAAATCATGCTAATGGAATGGGTAATGCCCACGTCAACCAATTTTATCTGGTAATATCTGCAAGAAAAACGCCGCCCGAATCACGAACTGGCACTCGCCCGTCGTAACATCCCACAGCCGCACAGTTTTGTCGTCACTACCAGAAGCGATTTGCCAGCCTGTCGGTGAAAAAGCTACGTTGTTCACTTTATCAGTATGTCCATAAACGGCTACCACCGCTCTATAGTACGGCCTGGTGGGCAGCACGCTCTTTCTGCTGCACAAACCCAGCTAGACAAGAGTGAAGCTGCCACGATTGCCCCTCCACCAGACACCTCACGCCATCCTAGTGTTTCACCCACTAGCAACCAAGCTGAAACAGCTGTCACCACAATTTCAAAAAGCATTAAAAGCGCAGCTCGATTCGCTGGCATACGTGACAAACCATATTGAATCAACAGACTATTCGCTGCGAGCAAAATACCTAAGCCGATTAATAAGATAAACGCCAAACCTGGCTGAGTCAGTGGCGCACTCATAAGAGAGCCACGCATCCACTCAAACCCGCAAATCAAAAAGCCGACCACCGTATCGCCAGCAAACACAATAGCGGTGCGCAATTGTGGCGTTTGCACGGGTAGCGTACGACTAATTTTGAGCGCCAACACATTTTGCAAAGCAAAGCCAATGCCAGCGAAAAGACCAGCCCACTCAGCTAACGTGGTTGGTATGGGGAAGCCCAACTCAGGCGAATCGGCATAGGGGGCAGCCTTCTGAGGCTGCACCCCTGCCACACCACCCGGCA
>JASSUF010000227.1:0-1529 GCA_031963365.1 Mycoavidus cysteinexigens | reverse complement strand
TAATTATCTTAATATGCTAACCAAATGCCATTGCACCACCAACCTACCGAGAGGCCCATGTTCTAGCTGTATTTAGAGTGAATGGATCGTCGTGCGAGCGACCCTTACTTTGCTTGCTGAACAAAAGAATCCGCCAAGGAGGGTAGTTGCATCAAAAAGGCCTCGCGTGACCGTACTCCAGCCGTGCCTAGCTCTTTTTTATCGTCCTGAATGAGCCGCGCAAACACGAACGTGTGATCGCCTTTCGTCGCCCAACCGACGAACCAGCCCCAAGGGTGTTCCTCATCAAAATCACCATTAGCTCGCCGCGGATATGCCATGCCAGTTTTGCCGTGCACATCCCAACCGCTGGGTAGTGTGGTTTTTTCAACGATGCGGCTCGTCATGTCGAAAGCATTCCCGCTCACAGGAAGCTGCCGATTAACAAGTTTCTGAAGAAATGCAAGTTGCTCTAATGGCGATATTTTTAATGAAGAGCTGATCCAAGCTCGCTCAAGGCCGTTATTCTTACCAGAATCCCCGCTGAAATCGGCATTTCCATAGCCGAATTGGGTTGCATATTGCTGCAAACGATCCTGCCCGAGGAATTGCGCAACCTGCTGTGAGAACCAAACCACCGAGTATTTCATCCACCTGCTTGCATCTGTCGGCTGACGCCAGTTATCACCACCCCATTCCACGTAACCTTTCTTGAATGGAAGCGTTGGCGAATGTGTATCTTTGAGAAAACCACAATCGTATCCCATCACACTTAAGGCAATTTTGAACGTCGATGCAGGCGTGAAGCGATCGCTGCAATTCCCTTCTTTCAGGACTACCTCACCGGTTTTGGCATCGGCAATAGCCGTACAAATTGTTTTGGCTTGAACCGGCGAAATAAAAAAACTGACTGCCAGAAAGCCAGCCACAGCGCATCGTAAATACATTTATAGATCCTCCCTATAGCCCAACGCGATAATCGGCGTGCCAAGTCTGACAGCTTTAACAGGCCTGCAATCGGGTAGTACTGCATTGATTCAAGCACTAGACGCGTTTTTTGTGCTGCGCTGCTAGTTTGTCCGCTTTCATTAAGGCATCGAGTTTTTTCAAATACGCGTGCTCCATGCGTAAGTAATTCAATTCTTTCAACAACTCTTCACGCGTACGCGTTTCGTCGGCTTTAGCCTGAGACTCAGGGCTTGGGGATTTTTCCATAAATAGGCTATTTTTTTGCTTGAGTTAGTGCTTATGGGGTTCGTACCTCACCGCCAACCCTACCGAGATGCCCATGTAACAGGGTTTTATCAAACTCCACAAACCATAAAAAAAGCAAAGAACGGTAGGTTGGTGGTGACGAAGGAACCCCAACATGCAAGCCACTGCGTCCTGGATAACCGGCTTACAAATTTTCAAAAACGAAAATTAAGAGTCAGCGGCACGCATGTTGGGGTTCGTGCCTCACCACCAACCTACCGAGAGGCCCATGTAAAAGGGTTCTCCTAAGAAACAAACCATAAACCATTGATATATAAAGATTTTTTATAGATTTT
>JASSUF010000226.1:0-1536 GCA_031963365.1 Mycoavidus cysteinexigens | reverse complement strand
AAAGTAAAATGGACTCTTCACAAATTCAGGCTGCTGCTAAAAACTCAGAAAATGCAGTCCGTGCGTCCTCTTTCTTTGGTGCCCATATCTTTAGCAGAACAAATGAATTGCTTGGTTTTGGATCTAAAAACCTTGAAAAAACCAACGAGATAAATGAAAAACTCGACAAAGTCTTAGCCGCTGAGCGCACCCCTAGCCCCGAGCTTCTTGCGCTTGAGAAAGCCTATGAAAAAAGGTTAGCTGAACAGGAAAATGAAATTGCGGCAGAAAGAGCTGCTAGAGCGGAACTTGAACAACGGCTGGCGGCAAAAGAGGCGACTATCGAAAAGAAAGACGAGTTAATAGCGACATTAATAAATAAACTGGGGTAAACGTAGTGAGTTGTACTAAGCTGTAAATAAAATTCAGGTTAACCTGGCCCATAAAAAATGCCCTTTTAAAAAATGAAAGGGCATTTTTTATGGGTGCGTCATATGTTCATAAGATTTAGGATTTATTTAATCTACATATCAATACACTGTAGAACGCCACTGGCTTGTCATATTTATCCAGATATTTGCGTGTTGCTTCAAAGTACGAGAAGGTTGCTTCGCTTGGCGTAAAGTGCAGCGTCATTAATTGGCTGATGGCATCATCCACATACACCAGCAAGGTGCACGCTGGCCCACGATCTTCAAACCATGCGTAGTCGCTGTGCCATCAATTTGAATAAGCTCGCCTAAGCACGCACGTCGTGCACGCGGTTGATAGACGTTAGGTGGCCTCTGCCTGCGTCACACCCACACCCAGCCTCTATCATCAAATGTCGGATCGTTTCTTTGGAAAGAATGAGGACGTAGCATTCTCGAATGCTTTTCACAGGCCAGCGCCGGCCCGAAACCGGCATAACTGTCTTGTATTAAACCAAGCGCATGACTAGCAATGCCTGCTGGCAACTGGTTGTTACTTGGGCGTCCATTCCGTTTAGAAGTTAAACCTGCCGCACCTTCAGTGCAATACCGCGCCACCATACGTTCATTTGCCGCCGACTTAACTCAAGTCGTTCGGCTGCCTTACCTGGCTGAAACATGCCATCTACCACAGCCTGGATTATTTTGAGCTTATCAAGTTCTCGCATCGTCATTGTTATCGTATTGGGTGCCGCCATACCTCGCTCCTATATGAAGGAGCTGGAGTATGCCATGCGACATTTTTCTCATAGAAAACCTTTTCTTTTAATAATACAGAATTTCGCACTGCGAATAAGAAATTAATTTAACCTTGCTATATTGATTATAGAAATTTAAAAAATAATTTATTTTTATACTGTTTATCATTTTTAATAAATGGATATAATCATGGATAAAAGCAAGATCTCATCACTCCCTTTCCCTCCATCTCTAACTTCAGAACAAATGGGAGATAATACAATTCCTTTGACAGCACAAAGAAGAAATAGCGCAATTCCTGCGACACAACTCCCCATAAAACACCATGTGTTTAGTAAGCGAGCGACGCCCCCACCTTTACGAAGAGGGGTAATTAAAAGATCCTCCT
>JASSUF010000234.1:0-1609 GCA_031963365.1 Mycoavidus cysteinexigens | reverse complement strand
AGTCGGGTAACAGCGGCGCATTGCTGAGCCGCCGTCCCCTAAGAACCGTGCGGGCCCGTCACCAGGCACACGGCTCAAGCCAAGAATACAGCGCTGTTTAAGGCACCGGGCAGTACGGACGATGCGTGGTATTGTTACGCTGGATGAAATAGTTATTCCACTGAGGGTCGAAAGGGTTCGCCAGTTTACGTATTTTAATATGTCTGACGATGGGTGTTGAGGCTGCGTTAAAGAGCGTTGCTGTGCGAGTTTCCGCATTACAGTACTCACGAGCCGAGAATACCCAGTCCTGATTTCTTTCTGTGTGAAAGTACTTTTTCTTAATCCAGTGCGTACCTTTAGATGGGTGTCTTCGCTTAGCCCATTTCCAAAGGCATTGCCAAATAGTCTGGTCGATCGAGGCGAAGCATGCTTTGGCGACCACATGCCGATGATATTGTGCCCAACCTCGAATAATGGGATTGAGTTTATATATCAATTGAGCTTGGGTCGCGCTGGTGCTTCGTTTGATAATTTCCCGGACTTTATCTAGAAGGGCCTTAATGCTCTTCTTGGCCGGCTTAATAAGCAGCTTGCCGTTGTACTTGCGTACATTTTGCCCAAGGAAATCAAACCCTTTGGCGATATGGGTGATTTTCGTCTTCTCGTTAGAGAGTTCTAATCCCCGAGCAGCCATGAATTGTTTGACTGCAGGGAGAACCTGCTGCTCCAAGACTTCTTTGGAGCTTGAAGTAACCACCCAGTCATCCGCGTAGCGGATGACATGGATTTTAAGCTTTTGATGCATGGAGCAATGAGGCCCAACGCTTGCGAAGACCGCAGCTTCTAATCCATCCAAAGCCATCGTGGCGATCACGGGTGAAATGGGACCACCCTGTGGCGTCCCGGCCTTGGTCGCGTAGAGAGTTCCTTTATCGATAAAACCGGCCTTTAGCCACTGTTGTAGGATGCATTTTTCCATCGGGATATGATTAAAGAGCCACTTCGAGCTAAAATTGTCGAAACAGCCTTTAATATCTCCCTCTAGTACCCACTGTGCTGCATTTTTACGGGCAAGACACTTGAAGCACTGTTCTATGGCGTCTGCTGTCCCACGCTTTGGCCGAAATCCATAGGAGTTCGGATCCGCTATACATTCCGCAATGGGCTCGAGAGCGAGCTTCCATAAAGCTTGCATCGCTCTGCACCGCATACAAGGAATGCCTAACGGACGCTGTTTGCCGTTGCTTTTTAAGATATAGATGCGCCGTAGAGGTAGAGCACGGTATCCGTGATGCCTCAGCGACAGCATCCCTTTCCATTTGGCAGCCGGAGAGATCCAAAGTTGTCGATCTACTCCTGGCGTGCGTTTACCATGATTTTCCGTCACGCGTTTGACGGCAAGCATTTTGCCGCCGTATGAGCGTGTTAGCAGGTGTTGCAAAGCACGGGCTTTGCCCCATCGTCCTGCTAGTACTGCCTGAGCAATACGCTCCTGGAGCCGTTTCACCTGTTTTATGATGTGAGGCCAGTTGGTCTGGTTCCACAACTTATTCGGGCGCGCAGGTGCACAACAGGCCTTTACGGCCTGCCTCATCTGACTTTCCTGCGTATAACGGTTTGCCATGAT
>JASSUF010000012.1:0-27748 GCA_031963365.1 Mycoavidus cysteinexigens | reverse complement strand
ACGGTAGGTTGGTGGTGACGAAGGAACCCCAACATGCGCGCCACCGACTTTTAATTTTTGCTTTTGAGCGTTTGTAAGCTGGTCATCAAGAAGGCGGTGGCTTGCATGTTGGGGTTCCTTCGTCACCGCCAACCTACAGAATATCGTCGCTTAATACGCCTAATCGGTATGCCCAACGCGTTAACTCTGCGGCATTGTGTGCGTCGAGTTTTTGCATCAGATTGAGACGGTGTGTCTCAATGGTTTTTAAGCTGATGATGAGGATTTCAGCAATGGCCCGGTTGGGGTTGCCTTGAGCGATGAGTTTTAGAACTTGGCGTTCCCGTGCCGTGAGCGCATGCTGTTTCGCTTTGCCCGTATTCGCCATTAAAGCGCGGATTTGCGTTTCATCTAAGGCCGGGTCTAAATACAAGCGATTTTGCATGACAGTTTCAATCGCCTGCAAAAGCTCTTTTCTACCGCTGCGCTTTAGTACGTAGCCTGCTGCTCCTGCATTGATCGCGTCTGCTGCACGCACCTCTGTCGCCGTGGCTGTGAGGGCCAGAATTTTGATGTTAGGGAAGCGTCGATGGATTTGACGAATAGCTTCAATGCCGTCCAATTCCGGTAGGGTTAAGTCCATCAAAACGATTGTAGGCTGCAGCGAGCGGCACAGAGTGATGGCTTCTCGTCCATCCGCTGCTTCTGCCGCCACGGTTACATTTGGAATCGAACTAAGCAAAATGCGTAGGCCTTCGCGCATTAAGCTGTGATCGTCAACAATTAGAACTGAGCAAGTAGTGCTGACGCTCATGTAAGGTCTCCTTTTTGTAATTCCAATGCATGACTCCTTGATTACCTCTCGGCATGTGTAGCAAATTGCAAGCAAGCTCTTTTCATACGTTCTGATAGTAGCTGGCAGAGGGTTAAGAAGTATATCTCTAATAAGCCTTTTCAGAAAAAAGGAACTTGATTATCCATGATTTCGAATTTACTGGGTAAATTTAATTATGTACAAATTTAACCGGTATATGGATACGAGGGCGGGGCAGGTGGGGTGGCAGTGCGTAATTCGTTGCAAAGCGCGCGAACAGATTTTTCAGCCATAGTATGGTTTTGTATGGCCGCCAATGCAGCGGATATTAAGCAACGGACATGAAATGCTCTACCTGTTGTAATCTTTTTTCTATGACCTCGAACCGCATTTCAAAATTAGCTTTAAGCTCTTTATTTTCAGCTTCGAGCTCTTTAACCTTTTTTTTAAGCGTTGCTAACTCATCTGCAAAGGTTTGTTTGGTTTTACTAAATGCACGACTCACCGCTGCAGTGGTATAGGAGTGGATATCTCGTGAGATATCCGCAGACATATTTAATCTCTTTTCCAAAAAAGAATTTTCCAAAAAAGAATTTAATTTGCCAAATATTTCTACTTTTATCTGTTTATTGTCCCTGGTTTTTTGCACTTCTCGGTGATCATATAACCATACTGCAGTGGTTGCACCCACTCTAACGATGATGGCAAGCACGCTAGCAATCGTAACAAAAAGCGATATTTGAGCCGAAGAGCAAATCAACAATCCTACATAGATTGAGGCGCTGAGCATGCCACTTGTGAAGGCAGGCGCAGAAGCTAAAAATTTATTCAAAGTCACGGATTCTAAGAGCTGGATGATTTTAGGTTTTGAAAAAATATCCAGTTTTATAGATGCCTCAAGCTGCCTAAGGTCCCCAATTGATTTGGCCAATTCGCAACAAGAAAGCAATTGCAGTTCAAGTAATTCCTTGGCGTTTGTAGAATCATTTTTCTTCAGCTCATCAAGAATAGATTTAAGCGTAGACACTATTTCTAGCGCTTGATTTATTAAAGCAGCACCGGAATAGGTATTTTTTTCAATTGCGTATTTTTCTTCGGCAGTCAGCCAGTAATTTTTACTGATATTCGAGACACTTAAAAGTGTGTTGGCTTTGGATAACTCACTCAGTGCTGTGTATGCATGCGTATATTCTTCTGTGAGTGCCGCGAGATTCTCTTCTGTGAAATTTGATTTGATAGCTAAGGAGGAAACGAGGAAGGCGAGTTCTTCTGGAGATAAAAACTCGAGAAAACTTCTCCAATCCTCCATAGATTGGACACAGATTGCTTTTCGAAATGTATCTACGATCTGGCTAGAAACGACGGCCCCATCGGTCTTAAATTTGGTGAATTGATCACTAAAAAATGCTTTAAATTTAGAAATGCTATCTATTTCAGAGGGGGTATCTACCTGAGAAAATGAATACATTTCTTGATTGATAACGAAGGTAGGCGGCGTGTCTGCCACATCGTAGCCTCCGAATTCAAACACCTGTATGCGGAGCGACTCTTCCCCCACCCTTCCCAAACGGGAGTATGAATGTGAGTCACTAGCAATAGCTAGGGAAGGAGAGGTAGCCTGAGCAAAATGGGATACGAGCCTCGTAGGTAGAGACAAAATGTCTTTGATCTGCACCATATGATTTCAGTAATCGTTAAAAATAAAAACTTCAGGTAGTTTTTTGGGAGCCGGCAAAATTTTAGGCTACAAAAGCTTTTTCCACCACATAATGGCCTGGCTGGGCATGGCTTCCTTCAGTAAAGCCACGTTCTTTAAGTAGTGCACGGGTGTCTTTTAACATATCTGGGCTGCCGCATAGCATTAAACGATCATTTTCTACAGAAAATGCAGGGAGCTTGAGGTCGGAGAACAGTTTTCCGTTTTGAATCAAATCTGTAATGCGCCCCTGTGTAGCAAAAGGCTCTCGCGTGACAGTGGGGTAATAGTGTAATTGTTGTTGTATGCACTCACCTACATAGGGATGATGGGGGAGCTCATTGGTGATTTGGTCGTAATAGGCCAGCTCATTGATGAAACGGCAGGTGTGTGTAAGCACGATCCGTTCATATTTTTCATAGAGTGTGAGGTCTTTGATCAAGCTCATAAATGGAGCGAGGCCTGTGCCTGTGGACAAAAGCCATAACGTGCGTCCGGGGAGCAAGCTATCGGCCACTAGCGTACCTGTAGCTTTTTTACTGATGTAGAGCAAATCGCCCGCTTTGACGTGCTGCAGGCGCGAGGTGAGAGGGCCATCAGGGACTTTAATCGACAAAAACTCTAAATGTTCTTCATAGTTGGCGCTCACCATGCTGTAAGCACGCATAAGGGGTTTTCCATTGACTTCAAGGCCAATTAATGTGAATTGACCATTTTCAAAACGAAAACTGGGGTCGCGTGTGCAGGTGAGGCTAAAGAGCGACTCGGTCCAGTGGTGCACACTTAAAATAGTTTGTTGTTGACTTGGATTCATGGAGAAATGACGCCGCTATGGGGTTGCGAAAGAGGTCTAGTGTTTATTTTAACGCTGTTGTGCAAGTACATGTCTTATAGCACGTGGTCCTGTATATGCGACGAGGGCTGCGCAGAGTGCAATGATTGTAAGGCCTATAGATAGGGAGGTGAGTTGGGCAATGGTGCCTATTAGTACGGGGCCAATGAGCAGGCCTACGTACCCTATTCCCGCTACATGGGCTATGCCCTGAGCGGCTTGTATGCCTTCTACCCGTGCTGCAGCAAAAATCATAATAGGATAGACATTCGCAAAGCCTAGCCCTGCTATGGCAAAACTGATCAACGCTAAGCTGGGAGAGGTAAATAATAAACCGGTTGTAATGGCTGTGCAGGCAACCCATCCACTTAATGCTAAAAGAAGTCTATTTCCAAGGCAGGTCCGCAAAAAATCACCTACAAAACGGCCACAGGCTATGCCTGCAGAAAATGCTGCGTAGGCGGTGCTACTTAAAGCAGGCCCTGCTTGGAGGTTCTCTCGCATATATACCGTAATCCAGTCATATACGGCACCTTCGGCGATAAGGCCAATGAGTGCGATACCCCCCAATGCCAAAATTCCTCGGTGAATACGTGCAATGCGTGTAGTTCGAGGGTTTTGTATAAGGTGTGGCGGCGGAGCAATGGCAGGTTCTTTGCCTGTGAGTGCGGGGCAGAAAAAAAGCACTAATGCCAGACCAGATAAAGCGATGCTGACAAAGTGAGCGGTAGAAGTCATGCCGTGCGATAAAAGAATGCCTCCCCCTGTAGCCCCAGCAATACCACCCGTGCTGTACATGCTATGCATGAACGACATGACGGGTTTATTTAGCGTTTTTTCCAGCATACTAGCTTGGGCATTGACTCCCACATCGAGGATGGCAGTTCCGATTCCAAAAATGACCAATACAAGATTAAGCGTAATAAAAGAAGGCGCAAGCAGAATTCCTGCTGCACTCGAAC
This sequence comes from Mycoavidus cysteinexigens, assembly GCA_031963365.1. Lineage (GTDB taxonomy): Bacteria > Pseudomonadota > Gammaproteobacteria > Burkholderiales > Burkholderiaceae > JASSUD01. The sequence continues at coordinate 23,465 of JASSUF010000012.1, read as the reverse complement.
ACATCAGTGCGCCTCCCACCGTGCAAGCCATGCGATTCCCTACGCGATCTATCCATTTGCCTACATAAACGAGTGTGGCGATAGATCCTGCTGCTATAGCAAAAAAAGCTACAGAGAGCTGGGCAGCATTTAAATCAAACTTGCCCTTTATGGTGGGAATATGAATACCCCAAGAGGCGTACATGCATCCGAATATAAAAAACAGCCCCATCGTGGCTAAGCGTGTGCGGGTGGGTTGCGTAAAACGGAGTCTAGAAAAAAGCATCAAGGCCTGGAAAAACAAAAAAGTGAGTTTGGCTAAATTAAACCAAAGATGGTTGCAAGGGGTGATTAATGTATGTGCACGCACTGCTTAGAAAAGTACCGTAGTGTGGATGCAGTAACTGGAGCATTCAAATACGTTTACTTTTGAAAAATCCTAAATAAATTTTACGATGGTTTAACAGCATTGGCCATGAAAAATCAGGTCATCTATGCACGCAATTAATAAAGTATACGTGTGGAATACTATGCGAATCAAAAAAAAGGGACGTATAGTTTGTACTACATGGTGACGAATAGAATTTTTTATTGTTTTTTTGTGCTTACACTTTGCGTATTTGAAAATACCTCTGTATTATTCGGATCCGCTGGCAACCATATATAAAAATATGGATCTGCCGGAAAGTTTGCTCTCAAAACAAATGCTTTTTTGTGAAACATTACACATTGGTGTGAACTTGAGTAGAGCTGGAAACAGCTGATCTCTTTTTCTTGATTTATAAAGGACTCTCTATGTCTTCCTACAAAGAATTGCTCGCTCAGCGCGCAGAACTTGAAAGAAAAATTAAAACAGCAAAAGAAGCTGAATATACAGCGGTCATTCAGGCTGTCAAAAAGCAAATCGAAGAATACGGTATTCTTCCTGAAGACCTTGGATTCGGTCGTGGAAAAAGCCGCAAGCCCCGTCAACAGGGCAGCATTTCTCCAAAATATAAAGATCCAGTTTCAGGCTCGCTGTGGTCTGGTCGCGGTAAAGCACCTAAATGGATTGATGGCCGTTCCCGCGAAGAATTTTTAATTAATCGCTAAAATTTGAAAGCAGGGTAGGGTGGAATTTTTTGCCCTACCCTGTTTTTAGGTACGCCCTCTGCGCTTATTATCCAGGCACGAGGTAATGCGTATGTTGAAGTCTCTGTGTCTGCTTGGTTTTTTGTTGCGCGCACGCTCTCTGCATTAATTTCTCGGCGCTACTTGGTTGCTCTCCCCTGTTGCCGTATTATTTGCATCCATCATCTAGCTCCATGTCCGGAGCGCTACTTTTTATTTTTGGTTTTCGTTACCGCTTAGGTGTTACGGCAGTCCTTTAAAAGCGTGCGTATATAAAGCCAGGCATTCAGATGCGAAGACACCAAAGAAATTTCCTATTGTTAAGTATTTTCCAAGGTGCATTTTTTTGAATGAAAGCTGCTTTTTATTGCGCTTTCCGGTTGCTAGCTTCATTAGCTTTTTTTAGCATGCTTACGGGTTTCAAAAAATATACGCATCCCTGTCTGTTTTAAGCAGAGCCTTTATCCGTTACTTATTGTTTATCTACGCGCGCTTCTAGAAATTTTTCCACTGCTTTTTTCTTTGCGGCATTTTCTTACTTTTGTGCATTTTTAGAGACTGCTTCTCATTTTTTATTTTTTTGATTTCATACTCTGAACCCGTGAACGCTTTTGAAGATAAACGTGATGTTGCGCGTAAAACCACATGCGTTAGTATCGTAGCGAACATTTTTACCGCTATATTGCAAATGGCCGTGGGGGTCTTTGCGCATTCCCAAGCTTTGATAGCAGATGGGGTGCATTCGCTTGCAGATTTAGTGGCGGATGGCATGGTTTTGTTTGCCAACCGACACAGCGATGCGCGGCCTGATGCAGATCATCATTACGGACATAGCCGCTATGAAACCGTAGCCTCTCTTTTTTTAGGAATGCTGCTCTTAATGGTGGCAGTAGGCCTACTCTGGCGAGCTGGTAGCCGTATGCTAGGCGCTGGCCCTATTGCTCCTGTGCACAGCATGGCTCTTTGGGTCGCTATAGTGACGTTGTTTTTAAAAGAAGGGCTTTTTCGCTATCTACTTCGGACTGCGCAGCAAGTTCGCTCTGCTATGTTGATTGCGAATGCCTGGCATGCACGATCCGATGCGGCATCTTCTCTAGTCGTTGCTATTGGCATTATGGGTAGCTTGCTAGGGGTGCGCTGGCTAGACCCAGTGGCTGCAGCGTTCGTAGGGCTGATGGTTGGCAAGATGGGGTTTTCTTTTACTTGGGATGCCTTGCAAGATCTCTCCGACCGGGCTTTAGATGAAGCCGCAACCGAACGTATGCGTGCTTTATTATTGGCAACCCCTGGAGTGCGCGATGTGCATGGATTGCGCACCCGAAAGATGGGTGATATGGCTTTAGTCGATGCGCATATTCTGGTAGACCCAACGCTGAGTGTTTCAGAGGGGCATTACATTGCAGAGTATGCGCGAAGAGAAGTGTTAAAGGAGGAACGTGTACTAGATGCACTGATTCACGTGGATCCTGAAGATGATACGCCGACGACTTCTTTAGAAACAGAATCTCTACAAGAATGGAGTGGGCAGGGCAATGTAGACCTTCCGACGCGCGATATTTTGGAAGAATGCGTGCAGCGTGTGCTACAGCTCTATGGATTGGTTTTTGAATCGATCACGATCCATTATTTACATGAACAGATCGATCTTGATATTTATCTGCCCCAGACTTGGTGCGTAGTGCCCTGTATGGCTAGTGCTACACAAGAGAAAACATCGCAACCAGCCGCAGCACCAACGGCAAAAGGGCTGGCTCGCGAGTTGGGCGTACGCCGAGTACGTTTGTTTTGTTCCGTGACGTTTTAAAGCACGGTAGGTTGGTGGTGACGAAGGAACCCCAACATGCAGACCACCGCCTCCTTGAAGACCTGCTTATAAATACTCAAAAGCAAGATAAAAAGTCAGTGGTGTGCATGTTGGGGTTCGTGCCTCACCCCAACCTACCGAGACGCAAGCTTTAAGCTTTGTTCAGCTGCTTGTAATGTATTGACCAACAGCATAGCGATAGTCATCGGTCCAACTCCGCCAGGTACGGGGCTTAGATAACCTGCGATTTCTTTTACGGATTCAAAATCTACATCTCCACACAATTTTCCTGACGCATCACGATGAATACCCACATCAATGATGGTGGCACCTGGCTTGATCATATTGCCGCGCAACATACGGGGTTGGCCTGCTGCAGCAATGACAATATCAGCTCTGCGCGTGTGCTCTTTAAGATTGTGCGTACGGCTATGGCAGAGCGTGACAGTTGCATGGGCTTCTAATAATAAAAGCGCCATGGGTTTGCCAACGATATTGGAGCGACCAATCACGACAGCATCTGCTCCAGCTACGGGAATATCGTAGGCCTCTAGCATTTTCATCACGCCATAGGGTGTGCACGGACGAAAACCGGGTGTACCCAGCATTAGCGCACCTGCATGCAAGGCATGAAAACCATCTACATCTTTTTCAGGAGCAATGGCTGCAATAACGCGGCGTGTATCTATGTGTGATGGAAGGGGGAGCTGCACGAGAATGCCATGCAATGTGGGGTCGCTATTTAAAGCGTGAATATGGGCGAGTAAGTCCGCTTCAGAAATCGTTGCAGGATGGTGTAAACAAACCGAATGCAGTCCGCTTTCTTCGCAGGCACGTTCTTTACTACGCACATAGGTACTGCTAGCTTCATCGTTGCCAACAAGAACCACTGCCAAGCCTGGCTGATGGCCTTGAGCGGTTAACGCTGCAGCGCGCTGTGCAACTTGATTGCGTAGTGTCTGTGCCAGGGCCCGGCCGTCAATGAGTTGGGCGGTCATGAAGAAGTCCTTTCTTGATAAGGTATAGAGGAATCGCCTTTATTTTGCTGTGCCTGCCGTAATCTAGCTAGCATATTGCAAAACAGCGCACCTTGTTCAATCGCATCGTCGAGTGCGATGTGCGTGTGCGGTAGATCATCAAACCACTCTTTAGGAAGATGGGGTTTGATGCAGCGACGATAAGGGCGAGCAGGCTCGCTCATAGCGAAAGCCAGGGTTTTGATATCGAGCGCAGACCATGAAAAAGGACAGCGTCCTACAAATCGCATCATGTACCAGAACATAAATGTAAAATCGAAACCCGCTGGAAAGGCCACAAAAACAGGCTTTCCAGGTAAGGCTTCAACCCATTTCACATAGGCACGTAATGCGTTTTCAGGAGACTGTAAATCATTGCGACATGCTTCCCAGGCTGTTGGCTGTTTTTTCCACCATGCTGCTTGAATAGGGTGGGCGCTAGCGCCGGGGAGGGTCTCTAGATTGGCGGAAAAAGTAGCGATCAGCTGTTTGTCTGCTGTGTAAGCTGCAGAGGCAAAACTCAACATCGAGTGAGGTCCAGGGATGGGACCATCTGCTTCCACATCTGTGCTGACATAAATTTCAAACTCTGCTTCTTGTTTTTTCGAAGCATCTACATGATTTTTCGTTTTACCCGTATGAGGTTGGCAGGGGTATTTCGACAAGGGCTGTGCTATTGGCTTTTTCAAATACCATCTCTTTTGAAAGATTTTGAATAGATTCTGAAGGGTCATGAAAATAGCCTGTCTGCAACGTAGCGATTCGTTTTTCGCTCCTGACCAAATGTCGAGGTGCGGCCATGGCCTGGAATAAACGTGACATCGTCTCCAAGCGGCCATAGTCGGGTTCGAATAGAGTGAATCAAATCAGTTTGATTGCCGCGTGGAAAATCGGTGCGGCCAATGGAGTTAGAAAATAGCACATCACCTACTAAGGCAAGCTTATGTGCTCGACTAAAGAAAATAACATGTCCAGGGGTATGTCCTGGGCAATGGTAAACCTCTAGTACTTCTTCTCCAAAATACACACGATCTTCATTTTTTAACCAACGATCCGGTTCAAATACCTGCGCGGGAGGAAACCCAAAGCGCACGCTTTGCTCTGGCAATAAATCTAGCCAGAAACGCTCATCTTCATGCGGTCCTTCGATAGGTACCCCATGCCGACGTGCCAAAATCTGTGCTCCGCCGCAATGATCGAGGTGCCCATGGGTCAGAAAAATTTTCTCTAAAGTAACCCCGTATTCGTCAATTTGCTGCTCTATGCGTTCTAAATCTCCGCCAGGATCCACCACCGCAGCCCGGCCGCTCACTTCGCACATTAATAAGGTACTGTTTTGCTCAAAGGGCGTAACAGGGATAATCCTAGTTTTCATGGAAGTAGCCAGTATGGTAGGTTGGTGGTGACGAAGGAACCCCAACATGCATGCCAAGGCGTCTTTGATGATCAGCTTACGATTAGCTAAAACCAAAAATTAAAAGTCAGCGGTGCGCATGTTGGGGTTCCGTATTTTATTCAATTCGTCACCACCAACCTACCCACCAAGCTAGGCTATGGAAGACCTACACGTATATAGCCCCAGAATATCAAAAAAATAAAGGATTCTTTTGGAAAATCGTAAGCAGACCTTAACCGTTAGCTATCTTTTGCGTAATTCCCCTTTGGTTGCATTAGAAGCACAGCTTTTGCTGGCCTTTGTTTTGGGGTGGACGCGCACGCAGTTAATTACACAAGCAGATTGGACTATAGAGCCGCAGCATCTCGACACATTTTATGCGTTAGAACGCCAACGCATAGAAGGAGTGCCGATAGCCTATCTACTTGGCTCTCGGGAATTTTTTGGCCTGGAATTCCACGTGACGCCTGATGTATTGATCCCTCGGCCAGAGACCGAAGGGCTTGTCGAGTGTGGATTGCAGGCAATCTACGGGAAAAAGCAGGCTAGCGTGTTAGAGCTAGGAACAGGGAGCGGAGCGGTTGCAATCTCTATTGCGCATCAGCTCCCAGAAGTACGTGTAGTGGCGACGGATCGTTGTCCCCGTGCTTTGGCCGTAGCGGCCTCGAATGCGGCGCGTTTATTAGCAAGGGATCGGCCAGCAGGTGCTTTAACTTTTTTGCAAGGAGATTGGTATGGTGCGCTCCGTGCAGAGGTAAATCCCATCATGCAGCGCTTCGATGTGATTGTAAGTAATCCTCCCTATTTAGCATGGGACGATACCCATCTTGCACTGGGTGATCTGCGCTTTGAGCCTGCGCAGGCGCTTACTGATGGGGCGGATGGATTAGAAGCTTTGCAGACCTTGATACAGGGGGCGCCTGACAGGCTAAAATCCGGAGGATCTTTGTGGTTGGAGCATGGCTATAATCAGGCCGCTGCGGTGCGCGCAGCACTACATGCACAGGGAGCGACGCAGGTGCGCTCCCTGTGCGATTTAGCAGGGATTGAACGGGTAACAGGAGGCGTTTTTAACTGTGCTGTCGGATTAAATGTTGATTAGTACGTTCTCTAACCATTTGGTCAATAAGAGTTAACTTCATTAAAAAGAAAAGAATGGTAGGTTGGTGGTGAGGAACGAACCCCAACATGCATACCATTTACCTTTAATTATCGTTTTTGACTTGTATATGCAGGTTTAAAAAGGACAGCGGTCATCATGTTGGGGTTCGTTCCTCACCACCAACCTACCGTTCTAAAACTTGCATATGGATATTAATGATCCGCAAAAGCGCTATCAAAAGAAGCTGGCTTTAACTCGATGGTTGCTGCGCCAGACCAAACTCAAACGAGAAACTGTAGAGCATTTGTATCGCTTTATGGATGGCGTGCTTACCTTACCCAAAGCTATAGAACTTAATTACAATAAAGACATACATCAATTAGAGGAGGAGACAATGGCTACTGTATTTTTGAGCCACATTGAGCGTATTCGTAAAGCGGAAGGGCGTAAAGAAGGCAAAGAGGAAGGATTAGAGCAAAGCAGGCAAGTATTACTTCAAAACCTGCTTGAACGGCTACAAGCCAAGTTTGGCACTATCCCACAGGCTTATATAGATAAACTGACTAAGCTAGACCTATCTGCCTTGATAGCACCAGTCACCCGCATAAATACCGCCCACGCCTTGGAAGATGTATTCCTGACGCATTAACTCTTAATTTGCTCTATTCCTAAAATCGCATTCCCTATCCGAACCATCTATCAAGCTGATTTTGCCTCAGGAGGGCGGGCTTGGGCTGCGCGTTCCTTTGCCGCAAGCGCTGCTCTTGCGCGTGCTTCTTGTTCCATTTTTTTGCCGCGCTCGATGACTTCAGGCAAGACCGGCACAAACGCTTTGAGTTTGAGTTCACCACTTTGAAATAAGCATAAATCGCCTGGCTGAAAAGCTTGCCATATTTCATTGTCGGTCAGCGGTTGCGTTGCAATGACCGCGATTCGATCTTCCGGTGTGGTGTGCTGTGCAAAATCCATGGACATATCTGCATCAATCAAATGCGCCGTTGAAAAAGGCCAGCGGCGTGTGACGTAGTGCAGGCGTGTTGAGCAATATGAAATAAGGAATTGTCCATTAGACAATAAAAAATTAAAAATACCGTAATCGGTAATTTTTTGTGTCAATTCCGTGACTTTTTCAAATAGCGCTTCTTGCGTAGGCTGTTGCGTAGGGAAGGCGTTGCGTAGGCCTTCCATCAATGCGCAAAAGGCATATTCGCTATCAGTGGACCCAACAGGTTGATAAAAATTCCCTGTGCTTAGTGCGTTTTGGGAATAGTTCTGTAGGTCTCCATTGTGTGCAAAGAGCCAGTGCCGTCCCCACAATTCCCGCCTAAAAGGATGACAGTTTTCAAGGGCGGTAATACCCTGAGTAGCCTTGCGAATATGCGCAATAGTATTTTTGGATTTTATGGGATAGCGCTTAATCAGCTCCGCCACAGGAGATTCGCAGGAAGGGCGATGATCAATAAAAATCTGGCAAGCACGATCTTCAAAAAAACCTATGCCCCAACCATCAGCATGATGCGCAGTCCCACCCCCCCTTGCGGAAAAGCCGGTAAAGGAAAAAGTGACGTCGGTGAGTTCTGAACAATTGAGGCCTAGAAGTTCGCACATATGGAAAGCCAGTAAATTCAAGTGTTTGGGGAAAGTCTGTAAAAAACGCTATTTAAAAAAGATTCAATAGGATGATAGTTAGACAGGCATTTTCCGTTTTAGGTTTCAGCTCTTTTAGCAATTATAGGCACACCTTAGTATGTGCATTGAAAAGGCAAGAGCTGATTCTTGTTTTTTAGTGTTTTGGGCGCATGCTACCTGGAGGATGAAATTGCACTGGAGCATATTCTTCAGAAGCCTTATTGTGCTTCTTCGATGCGGTTGTGGGCGCAGCGCGCCAGGCATGCCCATACACAATTTCGAATGTAAGAGAAATAATACCTTGTGGGTTCTGCTGCTTTTTGAGTGCTGCAAGTAAGGCTTGGTAAGTGCCTTTTCCCGTCAAACCATCAGGGCGTTCTGCGCCAGGGTACGCCCCCCAGCGACGTATATCTTTCAGTAAAGACTCCGCGCTCCGGTAAGTGAGCGTCAGCTTTTCTGCATCCATTACCGGGTTTTCGAAGCCGCTATGGACCAACATATCGCCTATATCATGCATGTCGACGAAATTTAGCACTCTAGCTTGTGGATGCGCTGCATCTACCTCGGCCCAAGCGCTGCGCAATTCCTGCAAACTGTCAGGCCCTAGCGTGCTGAACATAAGCAAGCCATTTGCACCTAAAACATGCTGCCATTCGCTAAATAAGCGTGCGAGAGGATGTATGGTGTGCTCATCCGACGCGCAATGATTGGTTGGTTCAAGAAAAGGACCTTGCCAAGGTAGAGCTAAGTTTGACCATAGCAACTCAAAGCAGGCTGGCGCAAAAGGTAAGGTGTTCAGATCGCCCTGCACGGCATAGACTGGCTTTTTTACTTTAACAAACCAATTATAAAGTTTGCGAAAAATCTTAAGAAGATGTGAGAGTGGTGTTTCTCGCACTATACTTGTATCTGGTTTGAGCTGTGCTTTTAAGAGCATGCGCCTGGAAATATCTAGTCCCACAATCTTTGCATTGGGAAAGCGAGCCTGTAGTGTTGGCCAATCTTGGCCTGGCCCGCAGCCAGCATCGAGTATTCGTTTTGGCTTGAGCACGATATAGTCTAGACGTTCATGCATGCGTTGGGCGATTTCGCGAGGCAAAAAAGCCACTTCTGAGAAGGTCTGCGCTCGTCGATCAAAGATTTGCGCAAGTCGATGTGCTTTGGAGGAGATCAAGAGTGCTCTCATTTTTTAAAAACGCGAAGTACGTTACTGTACAGGGGATTGATGTGACGGTATCAGAATTATCCAGGTATGCTTTGCATTTCATGCTTTTTGCTGTTATTTGTTCATAGCCTATTTGCAATTAAGCTTTTTATTATTATTTTTTTCTTTTGCTGCAGAGCGTTATGTTGCCGACTCACAAAAAAATCATTCACTCTATTCTTTCAGATGCTGTAGCGCGTATTGCCCCTGATGCCTCAACGGCATCTATTGTGTTGGAGAGGCCCGCTGCAGCGATGGGTGACGTGGCGAGCAATATTGCTTTGCAGTTGGCTAAGCCTTTGCGTATGGCGCCTCGCGCCCTCGCGCAACAGATCGCAGACGCTATACAAGAGGATGCACGTACTGCAGGCTTGATTGATACGGTAGAGATTGCAGGGCCAGGTTTTATTAATATGCGTTTGTCAAAGGCGGCTCACCAAGCTGTAGTAACCGACATATTGCGTTCGCAACAACAATTTGGCTGTGTATCAAACCCAGAAAAAACGCAGAGCACCAGCGAGGCTCCTTCTGTATTAATTGAATTTGTTTCTGCCAACCCTACAGGACCGTTGCATGTTGGACATGGTCGCCAGGCGGTGCTGGGCGATACACTATCCAATATATTGGATACGCAAGGTAAAAAAGTATATCGAGAGTTTTACTACAACGATGCAGGGGTACAAATCCAAACACTCGCACATTCTGTACAGGCGCGAGCACGTGGATTAACGCCACAAGATGCAAATTGGCCAGAATCAGCCTATAACGGCGATTACATTGCGGATATCGCGCAAGATTATATGCGCGGTGAAACTGTTTGCGCCAAAGATGGCAGCCCGATACAGTCACAGAAAGATATAGAAGATCTCGATGCAATTCGCCGCTTTGCGGTCGCCTATTTGCGGCATGAGCAAGATGTAGACTTGCAAGCGCTGGGCGTGCATTTTGATCGGTACTACCTAGAATCTTCTTTATATACCGAGGGTCGGGTAGAAGCGGCGGTACAAGCGCTTATTCATGCCGGCAAAACGTATGAGAGTGATGGCGCTCTGTGGTTAAAGACTACAGAGGAAGGGGATGATAAAGATCGGGTAATGCGTAAATCGAATGGCGATTACACCTACTTTGTTCCTGATATTGCCTATCACGTGACGAAATGGGAGCGAGGCTTTAAGCAAGTCATCAATATTCAGGGCTCCGACCACCATGGTACGGTTGCACGGGTACGTGCAGGTTTGCAGCAAATTGGTTTAGGTATTCCTAAGAGATACCCTGACTACATCTTGCACAAAATGGTGACCGTGGTGCGCAATCAGCAGATTGTTAAAATTTCTAAGCGGGCTGGTGGGTATGTGACAGTGCGCGATTTGATCGAATGGTCAAGTGGTATAGGGGCTCCCCTCGAAGCAGAAAATACATCATCTACGCCTGCTGCGCGTATGCTAGAGCCGTCGGTAGATGCGGATCCTTTGCAGCGCGGTCGTGATGCAGTGCGGTTTTTTCTGATTTCGCGCAAAGCCGATACGGAATTTGTATTTAATGTGGATGTCGCCCTGCAGCGAAACGATGAAAATCCCGTTTACTATGTGCAATATGCCCATGCACGTATCTGCTCAGTGCTTGTGCAGGCTAGCGCTATATTGGGCGATATACCCAGTGATATTCATGATTTGCCTCGTTTTGCTAATGTGTTTTTACAGGCAGACTTGTCGGTCTTAACCAGTGAAGCCGAATTAGCGCTGATGCAAAGTTTGGCGGAATATCCTGACATGCTTGCACGCGCGGCAGAAGAGCTTTCTCCTCATCAGCTTGCTTTTTATTTACGCACTTTGGCCGCGGCATTTCACTCGTTTTACAATGCTGAGCGTGTTTTAGTAGACGATATTCTCGTGCGGCGGGCGCGCTTAGCATTGCTTGCTGCAACGCGCCAGGTTTTTGTAAACGGTATGTCGTTGTTGGGCGTTTCAACGCCTGTAAAAATGTAAGATTGTGAACCGTCTTATAGATGCTGCTCAAATGAGCGCCATTTTGAAAATATATTCAATTGTTTTTGGGATCCATTCAGATGACCTATCCTCGTGAGCCTTCCGAACGCAGTAAAGGCACCTTATTTGGTTTGGTCCTTGGGCTGATTGTAGGATTGGCGATTGCAGTTTTAGCTGCACTGTATATTACGCATTCTCCTAAGCCACAGCCCCGAAAAGAAGAATCTTCTGCAGGGCAGGCGTCAAAAATGGACGCCATACAGAAGTTGGAGTTACAACTTCGTGAGCCCAAACAGCTTGATCAAAGCACGCCGAGTACCACTGCTGCAGAACCACAGATCCATGAACCTACGGAGGAATTCGATGAATCTCAGATCATGGAAGTCCCGCCTGCTGCGCCTGCAACCGTAATTTCTCAAGCTCCAAAGCGTGCAAATCCCAGCCGCTCTGCAGCACCGACCCCTACAAAAAGTACCGGTTACTATTTGCAAACGGGGGCCTATAAAACCCGAGCAGGGGCGGAACAACAGCATGCTCGCCTTGCTCTGCAAGGGTTTTCTTCCAAAGTCACGCAACGTACCGCGGGCTCGGTAACTTATTACCGTGTTCGCCTTGGCCCTTACGCGTTGCCCAGTGACGTCAATGCCGTGCGCACGCAGTTATCCGATGCAGGTGTCGACGCCATTATTGTGCAAGATGTAAAGTAGATGAGACCGCTTTTGCAACCCCGTAGCAGCGTCATTCCTCCCGGCCAATTTAGTGTACTGGCATCAAAGGAATTCCTGGCTACTGGGTTGCGAAAGCGTTCTAGGTAGGGCGTGCCCTAATAAAAAATAAATTTTTGGGTCAATCTCAATGAAAAAATATATTACTGGACTACTCATTGCATTTAGCTTTGCTGCGCATAGTGCATATGCCTCTCCTGCTGCACCGCAAGCAGATGTCGATTATCGGCTGCTTCCTGGCGCAAAGCCCCTGCCAGTAATAAGTGTAGATAGTGCTCAAGAAAATGCGCCGACTTTGCAAAAACAAAAAAATCAGCAGGCTAGGCCGGCTGTAGAAGTTATGGAGTTTTTTTGGTACGGCTGCCCCCACTGCGCAACATTGGACGCTAAGTTGGCCGTATGGCTTAAGCGTAATGGCCAAGCCGTGCATTTTAAGCAAGTACCCGTGGCATTTAGTAAAGATCTTGAATCACACCAAAGGCTCTACCACACACTAGTCGCGATGGGGCTTTCCACTTCAACCCTCTCTGCATTAAATGCAAAGATTTTTGAAGAGATACAAGTCAAGAAAAATTATTTACTGACGCCCGATACGCAAGCACAATTTTTATCTAAGCACGGTATTGATGCTGCGCGTTTTTTACAAGTTTATGCTTCTGATACGGTAACTAAAGCGGTTGCTGAAGATGTTGCCATGACTCAAAAATATAATATTGATGGAGTTCCCGCACTGATCATAGACAATCAGTACTTAACTTCTCCTGCTATGACAGGCAGTTTGGATGGGGCTGTTCAGGTATTAGATGTATTGGTAAATAGACTTCTTTCGAAAGGTAGGTTGGTGGTGACGAAGGAATCCCAACATGCACGCCATGGAGTCCTTAATGACCAGCTTATGATTATCTAAAACCAAAAATTAAAAGTCAGCGGTACGCATGTTGGGGTTCGTACCTCACCGTCAACCTACCGAGATGGCTATGTAAAAGGGTTCTATCAAACTCCACCGACCATAAGAAAAGGCAAAGGACGGTAGGTTGGCGGTGACGAAGGAACCCCAACATGATGACCACTGCCTTCTTGAATACCTGCGTAGTAAATAGACTTCTTTCGAAAGTATCGTAGGTTGGTGGTGACGAAGGAACCCCAACATGCACGCCATGGCGTCCTTGATGACCGGCTTACAATTTTCCAAAAATAGGTAGACGGAGGTTTTATGCATTTAGTGCCCAGCCTTATTTCAAGTAATCGCGCCTTTTTATCTTTTGCACGCCGACGCAGTGCCTTTATGCTGTTCTCGGTTTGTTCGGCTTTGTTGGCGTTTTCTCCGACGGCAGGTGCTAAACCTTCTACGCTTGCCGTGTGTACAGAAGCGAGCCCCGATGGCTTTGATGTGGTGCAATACAATTCGCTAGTCACCACGAATGCATCGGCGGATGTGCTATTTGACGGACTGGTTGCTTTTGATGAAAAGCAACACAAAGTGGTGCCCGCGCTGGCACAAAAATGGGAAGTAAATGCAGATGGTCGGGTTTACACCTTTCATTTGCGCCGCGATGTTCCTTTTCATGCGAACGCTGTTTTTAAACCCACCCGTTTATTTAATGCCGATGATGTGATTTTTACATTTGGGCGCATGTTGAATCCTAAGCACCCTTGGCACAAAGTGACGGGCCCCAGCGGCTTCCCCCATGCGCAGTCCATGGAATTGCCTAAATTAATTCAGTCTATCGATAAGCTAGATGAATACACGGTCCGCTTTACGCTAAGCGAGCCAGATGCAACCTTCCTATCTCTTTTGACTATGGGATTTGCATCGCTTTATTCAGCGGAATATGCAGACCTATTGCAAAAGACGGGCCACCCTGAGCGTATGAACACTCAGCCTATTGGTACAGGGCCTTTTATTTTTGGCAGTTACCAAAGAGATGCAGTGATTCGCTATAACGCCAATGCGCAATACTGGGGGGAGAAGCCAAAAATCAGCAAATTGATTTACGCCATTACCCCTGATGCGGCGGTTCGTAAGCAAAAGCTCATTGCTGGCGAATGCTCTATCGCACTCTCGCCAAGGCCGCGCGATATTGTGATGACTAAACAAGATGCCAATCCAAAGTATCCTCTGAAGGTCGTAGAAACACCCGCTTTCATGACCGCTTTTGTTGCCTTTAATACACAACGGCCCCCTTTTAATAATATCAAGGTGCGCCAAGCTATTAATCTGGCTTTTGATCGCACTACTTATGTGTCATCGGTGTTTGAAGGCGCAGCACTGCCTGCCACTAATATATATCCCCCTAATACATTGGGATATTCCAAAACGTTAGTGCCTTATTTATATAACCAGATTGCTGCAAAGCGCTTACTTACTGAAGCGGGATACCCTAACGGTTTTGAAACTACCATCTGGACACGCCCCACAGGTAGTGTGCTTAACCCAAATCCTAAAGTAGGCGCTGCTGTATTACAGGCCGATCTCGCCAGGATTGGTATTAATGCAAAGATCAGAGTTATCGAATGGGGAGAATTAATCCGTTCTGCCAAACTAGGGCATCACGATCTTCTGTTTATGGGATGGTCTGGAGACAATGGGGATCCGGATAATTTTCTGACGCCGCAATTTAGCTGTGCAGCGGTGCGCTCAGGGACCAATTTCACACGCTTTTGTGACCCAGCTCTCGATGCTTTGATTGCTAAAGGTAAACAGACAGCAGCCATTACAGAGCGTGTAAAAATGTATCAAGACGCTCAAAAAATTATTCATGATCAAGCTCTGTGGTTGCCTCTGGCACACCCTAGTGCTGCGGTGTTGTTGCGCAACACCGTACAGGGATATGAAGTGAGTGCTTTTGGGCGACAAAATTTTAGATCCGTTTTTATTGCTCCATAGGGCGTGCCCTCAATTAGAGGCATGCCATAAACGGTTCTTTCAAATTGGCCCGAAATTTTGACAGATAGACCTGCTGAAATTTCGGGCCTGTTTTTTTGAATTGCACATAGCGGCGTAGCTTTTTTATTTTTTATCTCTACCGACACGTCTGGCATGCCTCTACCTATATTGCTTCAATCTTTAGCTCTGCCTGTTATTGCCTCTCCTATGTTCACTGTAAGCTATCCTGAATTGGTGATAGCGCAGTGTTGTGCAGGGATAGTGGGTGCTTTTCCTGCTTTGAATGCGCGCTCAACCAGTATTCTTGACGAGTGGCTCATTAGAATTAAAGCCGATTTAAAAACGCATGGCTTAGAAAATCCTAACAAGGTGTTAGGTCCTCTAGCCGTGAATCAAATTATGCATCCTTCTAATGTGCGATTAGAGCAAGACATCGCAGTGTGTTTAGAGCATCAGGTCCCCATTTTTATTACTAGCTTGCAGGCTCCAACGCAAGATATGATCGATGCGGTCCATGCGTATGGCGGGATTGTGTTGCATGATGTAACCAATCTGCGACATGCTCATAAAGCGATAGACAAAGGCGTAGATGGTCTTATTGTCGTGGCAGCAGGAGCAGGGGGGCATGGAGGTACGCTCTCTCCGTTTGCACTAATAGCAGAAGTACGGCGTTTTTTTAAAGGACCCGTTGCGTTAGCTGGCGCTATTACTTCTGGCCGAGCAATATTGGCAGCGCAAGGCATGGGAGCGGATTTGGCTTATATCGGCACCCGTTTTATTGCGACGCAGGAAGCCCAAGCTAGTGCACGCTATAAAGAGGCAATCATCGCTGCACAAGCAGCAGATATTGTCTATACTGATTTTTTTACAGGTATTCACGGTAATTATCTACGCGATAGTATTGTGCAGGCAGGCCTTGATCCCAATAACCTTAGTCGGGCTCCAGATGCGCAAATAGCGAAACTAGAGGATCTCCCTAAAGTAAAAGCTTGGAAAGATATCTTAGGGGCTGGCCAGGGCGTTGGATCCATAGAAGATTGCCCTAATGTGGCTGAATTGATTGACCGCTTCAAGTCTGAATACAGTGCTGCGCGTACTGATTTATTAACTGATGTTACGCACGTTGTAGAACGGCGAGCTGTTAATACGTAGAGCGCAAAAAATTAAAAGTAGGTGGTATGCATGTTGGGGTTCCTTCGTCACCACCAACCTACCATGCTTTTATGGTTCGTGGAGTTTTATAGAACCCTTTTATATATGCATCTCGGTAGGTTGGGGTGACGAATTGAATCAAATACGGAACCCCAACATGCGCGCCACAGTCTTTTTGAATACCTGCGTAACATCAGTGATTTATTAGATATACATTAAGAGCCTACATGGACTATTCCGATACCCTGCGTAAGCAGGGCTTTGCTGTTGCCAGAGGACTTCTCGACCCCAAACTGTGCGACAGTTTTAAAAAATTGGCCCAAGAGCATCTGAACCAGCGTATCACGCCTCTCGAGTTAGAGGCGGATTTGCAGTATGCCGGTGCTCCTACTTCGCGTGAGGAGGTAGGTGGGCAGACTGCGCGTCGCCTGCTCGCTGCCTATGAGCGTGAGTCTGTATTTAGAGAATGGGCAAAATCACCCACTGTGCGCGAAATTCTGACGGACTATTTCGGGGAATCTATCGTTTTATCCCGCGCACATCACAACTGCATCATGACTAAACACCCGCATTACGGCAGCCTCACCAGCTGGCATCGGGATGCCCGCTATTGGAGTTTTGAGCGTGATGATCTAGTGTCGGTTTGGCTCGCATTAGGCACGGAGAATGTAGAAAATGGTGCTTTGTGGTTTGTGCCTCAATCCCATCAATTAGATTTGCCTGCAGAGTGCTTTGACGAAGCCAAATTTTTTCGTACAGATCTACCCGGCAATGCAGCGCTGATTCGTACCGCGGTTTCTCCAGAATTACGCGTGGGCGACGTGGTGTTTTTTCACTGCAATACGCTGCATTTTGCGCAACAAAATCTCAGCGATGCTGTCAAATTTTCACTAGTCTTCACGTATCACGGCATCAGTAACGCGCCGCTCCCAGGTACGCGTTCAGCCTCTATAGCTGAGGTGCCCCTCCTCGATACTTCTTCCAAAACATTTTCAACTACACCCCTCTAAAAACCTGGGCCTATAAGATAGGCCCAGGTTTTTAGAGCGGCTGTATAAAATTTTGGCAAAAAAAAGCCTGCCCCACAGGGGCAGGCCAAAGTCCATATCATGGAGATATGGAGGAGACAGAGCGAATCATATCCATTAACAAGAAAATACGCAATAAATTATTGAGATTTGTCTAGGTGTATTTACTGTATTTTTTAAATTTATTTGCAATTTCTCAAAAAAACTATGGATTCCCACATGCCTCCCACTGCCCGCCTGTCTGGGGGCGCGCTTGCTTTACTAACCTTGGGTTTAGCACTAGGTACCTTTATGGAGGTACTCGATACTTCTATCGCGAATGTGGCTTTGCCCACCATTGCCGGTAATTTAGGTGTTGCTACAAGCCAGGGAACGTGGGTTATTAGTTCTTATTCGATCGCTTCAGCCATTGCCGTCCCACTAACAGGTTGGTTAGCGCGTCGTGTTGGTGAGGTGCAGCTTTTTATAGCGTCAGTGCTTTTATTTACCTTGTCTTCGGTGTTATGTGGTTTGGCTCCCAATTTCGAATCGCTCATTGCGTTTCGATTAATACAAGGCTTGGTATCTGGGCCCATGATTCCGCTTTCTCAAACCATTTTGCTTAGAAGTTATCCGGTAGAGCGGCAAGGGTTGGCGCTGGGCCTATGGGCAATGACGGTGATTGTTGCCCCCATTTGCGGCCCCATGTTGGGAGGGTGGATTACGGATGATTACAGCTGGCCATGGATTTTTTTAATTAACGCCCCAGTGGGTTTATTTTCAGCTTTTACTTGTTTTGTATTGCTACGTGGGCAAGAGACGCAAAAAGTGAAGCAGCCTATTGATACCATAGGTTTGGTGCTACTCATACTTGGAGTGGGTAGTTTGCAAATGATGCTGGATTTAGGTAAAGATCATGATTGGTTTAATTCGGGTTTTATCCAAATACTAGGTGTTATAGCAGCGATTTCACTGACGGTTATGCTGATATGGGAGCTTACCGAAAAAGATCCTATTATTGATCTCTCGCTTTTCAAAAGACGTAATTTTTGGCTCGGTACGCTCATTATCTCGTTGGGCTATATGACTTTTTTCAGCTCAGCAGTGATCTTCCCATTGTGGTTGCAAACGGTTATGGGCTATACCTCGCGCTTAGCCGGCTTTGCCACCGCGCTCATCGGTGTGTTTGCCTTGTTTCTCTCACCGCTAATTGGGCGTAATTTGCACAAAATGAATTTGCGGGCGGTAGCGTGTTTTGGATTTTTAGTGTTTGCTTGGGCCGCGTACGTTAATTCAAGATTCTCGCTTGATATGGCCTTTAGCCATATGGTCTGGCCTCGGCTTATACAGGGGATTGGCATCGCCTGTTTCTTTGTGCCGATGACAACGATCACGCTCTCGGGTGTGGAGCCTGATCGAATGGCTAGTGCTGCAGGATTAACTAGTTTTTTGCGCACGCTTTCCGGGGCTATCGGTACAGCGCTGAGCGCTACTTTTTGGGAAAATGATGCTATTTACCACCATGCTCGGCTCAGTGAATCGGTTACGCCGTATTCCATGCCAACGACTGAATTTCTCAATCAGTTAGATGCGTTAGGTGTTACAGGCCAAGCAGCGTCTGCCAGTTTAGATCAGCTTATTACACAGCAAGCTTATATGATGGCGACCAATGACTTTTTTTGGCTCAGTTCTTTAGCCTTTACAGCGCTTGCTGCTTTAGTGTGGGTCACAAAACCCAAATCGGGTATGTCTGGTTCGGCTGTCCATTGAGCAGCGTTTGATATTTCACAAAAATTTCTTTTTTATAGCCTTTCTATGTTTCGTTTTTTTAAACGCTCTAAAAATTCAGAGGTAAGTGCAGATACGGCAGTACCTGCCTCCGATACTGCGCAATTACCTGAATCAGATCGCGAATTACCCAAAGTTTTTCAAGAAAATACATCCGCTGATGAGGTATCAGATCGTGAACCGGCACCCGATGCGGTAGCACCGCCCCCTCCAATGAAAGAGGCCAACAAACTGGGATGGTTAACCACTCGGTTGAAATCTGGATTGTCTAAAACACGAGCAGGATTCTCAACGCTTTTCAGTAGAATGACTATTGATGAAGCTTTGTATGAGGAGTTAGAAGAAGCTTTATTAAGCTCGGATGCCGGTGTGGAAGCCACCCAGTTTTTGCTTGATGCATTGCGCGAAACAGTGCGCACAGAGCGTTTGACTGAGCCGCATGCTGTAAAAACAGCCCTTCGCGCGCACCTCATTACATTATTAGCTCCCCTTGAAAGCGCACTGGTATTAGATCGTGTACAGCCTCTTGTGATAATGGTGGCAGGGGTGAATGGGGTGGGTAAAACTACTAGTATTGGTAAATTGACACAGCACCTACGCAAACACCAGCAGTCGGTTTTGCTAGCTGCTGGAGATACTTTTCGTGCTGCTGCCTGTGAGCAACTAAGGGTATGGGGGGAGCGCAATCAAGTTAGTGTGATTGCCCAAGAAAATGGAGACCCGGCAGCCGTGGTTTTTGATGCAGTGCATGCAGCGAAAGCCCGAAATATGGATGTATTGATTGCAGATACGGCAGGACGTTTGTCTACCCAGCTCAATTTGATGCAAGAACTCAAAAAAATACGTCGCGTTATCGGCAAAGCGATGGAAGGCGCACCGCACGAAGTCCTGCTGGTAATTGATGCAAACACAGGGCAAAACGCGCTGGCGCAAGTAAAGGCTTTTGATGAGGCTATAAGCTTAACGGGTTTGATTATTACCAAACTCGATGGCTCCGCAAAAGGCGGCATCCTGGCCGCCATCGCCCGGCAAAGGCCGATTCCAGTCTATTTTGTTGGAGTGGGAGAGGCCGTTGACGATTTACAGGCTTTTAATGCGGAAGCTTTTGTAGATGCGTTATTGGGAGAGCGCAAAGATTAAAAGTCGGTGGTATGCATGTTGGGGTTCCTTCGTCACCACCAACCTACCGTTCTTTGCCTTTTCTTGTGGTTGGTTGAGTTCGATAGAACCCTTTTACCTATGCGTCGCGGTAGGTTGGGGTGAGGTACGAACCCCAACATGCATACCACTGGCTTTTGATCTTTGGTTTTGAGCGTTTATAAGCAGGTCTTCAAGGGCGCCGTGGTTTGCCTGTTGGGGTTCCTTCGTCACCACCAACCTACTGTGCTTTGCTTTTCTTGTGGTTGGTTGAGTTTGATAGGACCCTTTTGCATATGCATCTCGGTAGGTTGGGGTGAGGTACGAACCCCAACATGCACACCACAATCTTTTTGAATACCTGCGTAGTAACATCACGAAAGCATTTACCCTTTCCATGCGATCAATGACACGGCAATAGTCCACATAATGCAGCCAATAGCAATATCAAGTACGCGCCAAGTGATCGGCTTTTTAAAGAGAGGGTTTAAGTATTTGGCCCCAAAGCCTATTGCACTAAACCAAGTAATAGAAGCCAAAATAGCGCCAACCGTAAAGCCTATATTTTCTGGCCAAGGATATCGGCCGCCCACCACACCGATTACTACCATGGTGTCGAGATAGGCATGGGGATTGAGTAAGGATATCGCTAACACCGTCATAATGACCGCGCCTGCCGACTGTTTTGGGGGCTCGTTAGTATTAGATATACCGATACCTTTCCAAGCTGCATAAAAAGCGCGTAATCCATAACAAAATAAAAAGATAGCGCCTGCCCATTTTATCCACTGAACAAACTGTGGTTGATGTTCCATAAGCGTACCCATACCTGCTACGCCTAAAACAATCAGCACGGAATCAATCAAAATACATAAGGTTACAATCAACGGCACATAACTGCGTTGTAGGGCCTGCTTTAGTACATAGGCGCTTTGAACGCCGATAGCTGCAATTAAACCCAGGCTTATTCCAAAGCCAGAAAAAATAGAAGTCCACATAGCCATAAAAAGATTAATAGTGCATTATATTTTTTGAGTGCCTATTTTTTTTGCTCCGGCTATCTCAAAGAAGAGCATGGTTGGGATGATGCAGTAAGTTCTGAATGATTTTCTCAGAAATTGGATGATAAGGCACACATCCTAAAAACTATATTGAATAAAAGCCTCAGTAAAGTTAATGCCAGGATTGGGCTTTTTAATCCCCGCATTAGAGAGGTGCTGGAAACGTACTCCTCCCTTGTAGCGCATGGCTTGGCCAAATGTGGCCCCCACGCCCAACATATCTGCAAACTGGAAATGCGTAGAGAGGGTATAGTCATCCGTCATGTGTGCACGTGAGAGCAAGCGAATTCCTACTCCTGCTTCAATATAAGGCCGAATAGATCCCGTATTTTTTGCGTAGAGAAATACGGGTGTTAGGCCAGCTTCCATGACATTTTTGCTATGTAAGATACGCCATTGCGCAAGATGTGCTTCTCCCACTACAGAAAAATGCCATGCCCCGTTATCCCACCAACTCAATTTGGGATCAAAGACTAGAGCAATATCTATTTTACGTGCTGTATGAGAGCCTTTCCCCACACCAAATTGCAAAGCCCATGGTGATAAAATTTCTTGCGCTATTGCTACATTTGGATGTATGAAACAGGTGCTAAGCGCTATCCATACAGTAACACTCCCCCACTTTTTAGACAGTGGACGTTTGAGCAGGGTGAGGAGTTTCTGAATAAATCGTGGGCAAACCCTTAAAAAAGAAGGCGACATACCTAATTTTTTATTCGATGGATAGATCTCTCTCATAGGACTTTTTTGCAGACGTTGTGAATACGCTGGAGCTTACTCCATTATATGCAGTATAAGAAAAGAGCTTTTAATAATGTGATACATCTTATTTGCCAGTGCAATTGCTTGTCATGCATGATTAGCACTCCAATAATAAGAGTGCTAATATAAGCGCTGTTCGTAAACCTAGAATCTGTGTGATTAATTATGCAATCTGGCGCTAGGACATATCCTCAATTACCCCAAAGGGCCCATATTTGAGGACACGCCCTAAAACTAGCTAAATGGCAATAGCCCTACTTTTTAGAGAGCTCCCACCACGATTATGGCAACTTCCTCCGATAGCTTTTTGCACCCTTCTTCTGACGCCACTTCAAGCGCGTTAACGCTTGCTTGGCCCACTTTCCTAACCGGCTCGATAGGCAGCCTGGACGCCTATATTCAAATGGTAAATCGCTTACCCATGTTAAGCGCAGAAGAAGAGGTAAAGCTGGCGAATGCGTATTTTAAGAACCAGCATCTGGAATCCGCTAGGCGTTTAGTCCTTTCTCATCTGCGTTTAGTGGTATCGGTTGCGCGTCACTATTTGGGCTATGGTTTGCCTCATGAAGATCTCATTCAAGAAGGCAATATCGGCTTGATGAAGGCGGTCAAGCGCTTTGATCCAACGCGCAATATACGATTGGTTTCGTACGCTTTGCATTGGATTAAAGCGGAGATTCATGATTACATCATCCGTAATTGGCGTATGGTCAAAATGGTCACAACCAAAGCCCAGCGCAAATTGTTTTTTAATTTACGTCGCCATAAAACAGAGGATCACACGCTTTCTACAAACGATATTAATGCTATAGCCGAAACGCTCAATGTGAAACCCGCTGAAGTACGGGAAATGGAAAAACGCTTTAATGGCAGTGAAATCGCGCTTAATCCGCTCGAAGAGCACGATGACAGTAAATTTTCCGCCATTAATTATCTATCGGACCCAGCGCTCGAACCCTCTGAAGCGCTAGCGCACCATCAGCATGAACAGCAAAAAAAAGAAGGTTTAGCTGCAGCCTTGGATGTATTGGATGCACGCAGTCGACGCATCATTGAAGCACGTTGGCTTAACCAAGACGAAGAAGGCAATGCCCGTGTAAATTTACAGCAGCTCGGAGAAGAAATGGGGGTCTCTGCTGAACGTGTTCGCCAGATTCAAGACGCTGCACTTAAAAAAATGCGAGGTGTATTGGCAGAATATGCGGTGTAGGTTGGTGGTGACGAAGGAACCCCAGCATTGACCCTACCCCCCAAAAGTCAGATCCAATGTCCAACTTTTTGGGGGGGGCAGATCACATGCAAACCACCGTCTTCTTGAATGCCTGCGTAACATCAGTTCTTAAAAAGAAAAGAGCCAAATAGAAAGATTTATAAACCAAGTAAAGCCATAAGAAGCGCTCGATCGCATTTTTTTTGTTAAATCGTTAGCCAGTTCTTGATGGGAGTTGGCGACAACTTTAGCTTTTATAAGCTGCCGTAATAGCCGTAAATTTTTAAAAGAAAACTCAAAACGGGAACCGTTTTTACGCGAAAGAATTCGGGCTTTATGTACTTTACGCGGCTGTATTAATGTTGCTTTGACCGCAGATTGCATCAGTGTATCTTTGTTTGGACCGTATTGCTTATTATGGATATTTTTCTCTTTATCCAAAATATAAAGTAAGTTGTAACTCCCCAGGTTCTCAAACCTGGCAAAGGTTAGAGATAAGGGTATAGATCAA